>JAGCQO010000035.1 GCA_017965125.1 Paludibacteraceae bacterium | reverse complement strand
TACATTGAAGAAGCCGAAGTCGGAGAATGGTGAAGTTTCGTTTGTTATCTGACTGCCAGCCTTTGATTCCTCTTTTATCAGCAGCGACGCCTGAATCGTGAATTTTGCCGGGGTCACAAGCAGATACAACAGTGAGACGCTGAGCGCAATCAACAGCGATACTGCAAAGTATTTCCAGTTTGCGACACAGATGTACGCTATGTCTCTTATTCTTATGAAATCGTCCCTTTTTTTAGTCATGTTTATTATCTTGAGATTAAGATGCCCACAGATACTAACAGCGAAGCCAGAGATATCCAGAAAGATGTGCTGCGCACAGCGTTTCCGTTCACTGTTCTTTGTCTTGCTCTGTAATTGTTTGGCTCTATGTATATAACGTCGTTCGGAAGTATGTTGTAAGCTGGTGAGCTTATAACTTCGTCTCCGTTAAGCAAATTGACTTTGTATGTTGTTATCTCGCCGTTAGCTGGGTTGGTTCTCATCAACTTTACGTTTTCTCTATTGCCGTAGATTGTTAGGTCGCCGGCAAGTCCCAGCAATTCGAATATGTTCGTGTTGTTGCCGTCCAGGTTGTATCGTCCCGGTGTATTCACCTCACCTAATATTGTCGCATAGTGGTTAATCCATTCCACAGTCACGAGCGCGTCGTTCACCAGACTGTTGCTCGTTAGTTCGTCCTTTATCTTCGCCTCGATTTCCTCCTTGCTCAGTCCTCCTACATGTATCTTTCCGATTACGGCGAATTCTATATCTCCGTTCTGGTCAACTGTGTAGTTTGATGCGTCATGGCTCTGGTATATCGATGTCTCAACCGTCTGTCCTAATCTGTGCGCAATAATTGGCTTGTTGAAAAGCAGTGCCAGTTGCGGGTCCTTGCTGCTTATGACGATGGAAATCTTGTCGTCTGGCTTTGCTGTTATTGTGCTTATGGTCTTTTGTTTTACGGTTCCGGAATCAAGATCTTGTATGTATGTCACCTTTTTTGCACTTCCGCAACTGCAAAAAGAGCATAATAATGTTAAAGCGGAAAAAATATTTATGTAAAATAATTTTCTTATCATTTTAGAACTTGTTGAAAATTAAGTGTTTAGCAAAATTATATTTGTGTATGCCATTTTTAAATATAATCTTTCAAAGATACAAAATCATTTAATAAGATAGCCTGATGTTTATAAAGATTTAGCTTTTTCTTTTTGCGCAAAGATGCAGAACTGTGCTTGTATTGACGTATGTGCAAATGAATGTTTTCACGAGTGTGGCCTTGCGCGAAACTCGTGTGTGGGAATGTTGGCTTGTTGAAAGGGTGTGACGATGCGCGTCATGGACTTTTCATGGCGTGTTCTTTTTCTTTGATTCCCAGATGATTAGTGGGGTACGAACGGCCGAACTGTTACCAACCTGTGATTACGACAGAGAGCGTGACTGGGTTCTCGCCTTTTTTCTTCATGAGCACAGCGTGGAGCTTAGCGTCATGAACGACACCGATGATGGTGTTGGCGGAGTTCATTGTAACTTCCGCTGGGACGAGCACGAACTCGCAATCCTCGTTGCTTTCCTTGGTCATCTCGTCTGCGATGAAGTATTTCATAGTGAACTGATATGTGCTGTCGTCCGAGTCGAATGTTCCGAGTATTTCGTTCACGTTGTCGGGCATAGACGTGGTTTCCAGGAACTTTTCATACTCTGTCTTCTTGATGAGCAGCATATATGAAGGCGCTCCTGTCTTTTGGAAAATCTTTGCCACGGGAAGCTTGAGCATCGCGCTGTTTATTGCGAGTTTCTTGTTGTCTTCGGTGTATGCGACGCCGTTTGTTGTCTTGATTTTCAGCTTTTCTCTGATTTTCTGCACAGGGATAGTGAACGAGGCGCTCTTCTTTCCTGGCGACATGACAAGGAAGTCGTCGCCCAAGTCTGTGCCATCGGGCGTCTGCTCTATGATGTTGACTTGTCTGACGTTCTTGTTTGCCGGGAACGATGTCGAATACTCGATTTCTGTACCTAAGACATTCTCGTATTTGTATGTGTAATACATGGTTGCGCTGGTGACGCTTATCAGCGCTGTGCTTTCGTCTCCAGCCTCGAGATACAGCCCAGGGAAGTATTTCAGGAACTCTTCGTCGGACTCGAATGTGCCTTGCGAATTCTTGATTTTCTCACGGAACTCTGTCTTCAGTGTGCTCAGCGGCAGGTCGATGTAGTAGCCTTGCGTTGTGTCGATTTCGATAGTTTTGCTTAGCACCACTTCGTTGTCGACGTAGCTGCTCACGTCCATGTCGTTGCTGTACGACGTTCTGTAGTTCAGCGACTGCTTCATCTTCTTGATGGTGAGCTGCAGTTTTATTTCGCTGCCGGAGTGGTGGATGTCGTCGAAGTTTATGCGCATGTAGAGACTGTCGCTGCTGATGTTGTCGGGGAATGTGATAGTTCCGGACGAAGCGAACTGCATGAGGATGCATCCCTTGGTCTTTCCGATGGTGTCGGTGTTGAATACGCCCAGGAGCAACGACTCGTCTGTGACTTTCGATGGAATGTTGCTCAGTTCGAATGCGTTTATCGAGAGTTGCAATGTGTCAGAATTGAGGTTTATGGCGTCTCTCGAAGGTTGCATCGTGTTTTCAAACTCGTCGTCCGAGCATGAGCAAAGCAGAAGCAGCTGCGCCAGTCCGATTAAGAAAAAAGTGAGTCTGTTTTTGCGCTCTGCTTTTCTAAATAATTCCATCATTTTGCGTGTTGCAAGTTATGCGAATAAACTGTCATAGAACTCCAGGTAGCTGTTAGAGTAGTTCTCCTTGTCGGTGCAGACGAGGCTCTTCACTCCTGATTTCTCTATGAAGGATTTCAGTTCGTTGTTTGTGTTGTCGGTTGTCATGATTACTCCGTCGCAGTTAGCGATGGCGAGTTCCATCAGTCGTGTGTAATCTACGCTGTCCTTGCCCAGCACCTCCAGATCCTTGTCGGTGATGCCGTCGAGTTTCAGATTCTCCTTGAATTCAGGCTTGAACTTGCTTGTGAACTCGTTGTCATACAGCGATATGACGATTTTCGCATCCTTGAAGAATGGGTCGTCGTTGTATGCTTTCTTTATGTAAAGCGGAACCAGAGCCGCCATCCATCCGTGGCAGTGCACCACGTTAGGAGCCCATCTGAGCTTCTTGACGGTCTCGAGCACGCCTCTTGAGAAGAATATTGTCCTCTCGTCATTGTCGTCGTACTCCTTGCCGTCGGCGTCTTCGGTTGTGAATTTTCTTTGGAAGTAGTCCTCATTGTCTATGAAGTAAACCTGCATTCTTGCCGACTGTATAGAAGCTACTTTTATGATCAAAGGGTGGTCTGTGTCGTCTATTATCAGGTTCATTCCGCTGAGTCGTATGACTTCGTGCAACTGGTTGCGGCGCTCGTTTATACATCCGAATCGAGGCATGAATGCTCGCATCTCGCGGCCGTCTTCTTGCACGTATTGTGGCATCATTCGGCAGATTTTAGACATGTCCGTTTCTGGGAGGTATGGGGTTATCTCCTGAGAGATAAACAGAATTTTTTGGGCTTCTTTCATACACAATGATGTTATATATGCAAAGATATAGAAAAATTTCCGAAGAATACCTAACTTTTCCACTACATTTCTTTTCAATGATATTTGTTTTTGCTTTCTTTGCGCTCCGTTTGAGTAACCCAAAAATAATCTCAAAATGCAAATTATTCGTTCTGTTGCAGAATTGGAATCTGCGATAGAAAATTTCAAGAAACAGGGCAAGTCAGTGGGACTTGTGCCAACGATGGGGGCTTTGCACGACGGACATGTGAGTCTTGTCTCTAAATGCAGAAAGGAAAACGACATAGCTGTTGTCAGCGTGTTTGTCAATCCGACCCAGTTCAATAACAAAACAGATTTAGCGACTTATCCGCGCGACGAGAAGAAGGACGCGGCTCTTCTTGAGTCTAAGGGTGTGGACATCATGTTCGCTCCTCAGCCCGAGGATGTTTACTCCGAGGAGGAGATGAGCAAGACCTTCGACTTCGACTTCCAGGGGCTGGACAAGGTGATGGAAGGATTGCAGCGTCCTGGACATTTCAACGGAGTGGTGCAAATCGTCAGCAAGCTGTTGTCGTTCGTGAAGCCGGACAAGGCGTACTTCGGCGAGAAGGACTTCCAGCAGGTTGCCATCATCAAGCTCATGGTCCGCACGATGGGCTTCAAGCTTGAGATTGTGCAATGCCCTATAATCCGCGAGGAGTCGGGCTTGGCACGCAGCAGCCGCAACCAGCTGCTTTCCGACGATGAGCGTAAAAATGCGGCAAACATTTATAGGGTCTTGAAAGAAAGTGTTAACTTTGTACCCTCAATTGCTCCGGCCGAACTTACGCAGAAGGTGGTCGATGAAATCAACGCCTGCGACGGTCTGCAAGTGGAGTATTACGAGATTGTGAACGGCGACACGCTGCAGAAAATCAGCAGTTGGGACGATGCTGACTATGTTGTGGGATGCGTCACTGTTCACTGCGGCAAAGTTAGATTGATAGACAATATTAGACTTAAATAAGCAAGTCGTTTTTTTAATGTATATACAGGTTTTAAAATCGAAGATTCACAGAGTAACGGTAACCGAGGCAAATCTTGAGTATATCGGTAGCATCACTATCGACCAGGACTTGCTCGACGCTGCCAACATTATTCCTAACGAACGCGTCAGCATCGTTGACAACAACAACGGCGAGCGTTTCGACACTTACGTCATAGCTGGCGAGAGAGGCAGCGGACAGATTTGCCTGAACGGTGCTGCGGCGCGCAAGGTTCTGCCTGGCGACATCGTCATCATCATGGCGTACGCATACATGGATGCCGAGGAGGCGAAGACTTTCAAGCCAAGCGTCATCTTCCCGGACTCAAAAACGAACAAGCTGATTAAGTAAGACCAAGCTTTTTTACAATATAAGAAGAGCGAACCATGGAGGTTCGCTCTTTTTGTGTCTGTTTGGCTGCTGTTTTTTTTATCCATACTATGGATATATTTCTCAATTATTGATGATTAAGCCAAATCTTGTGATGCTTTTTTGTCTTCTACTTGTCTAAAGTCATGTCTGATAATATGCGAAATATCTACCCCCATGATTATATTGCGTGTTTTATAGGAATCTCTCGAAATCTTTGAGTTTTATCCGTCCTTCGTAGATGGCTTTGCCGAATATCACGGCAGGCACGTTCTTCTCCTCCAGCGCCACGATGTCGTCCACGCAGCTGACTCCTCCGCTGGCTATGAGGTAGGTTTCTGGGTCTTTCTGCAAGATGCTTTCGTAGAGGCTGAGCGACGGTCCTTGCAGCATGCCGTCCTTCTTTATGTCGGTACAGATGACCTTGTTTATTCCGCTTTCACGATACTTGCCGAGGAAGTCGAAAAGGTCGATGTCGGTGTTCTCAATCCATCCGCTTATCGCCACTTTACCGTCCTTCACATCAGCGCCGAGGATTATCCTTTCAGCACCGAATTTCTTTATCCATCCGGTGAACACCTCAGGGTCTTTCACGGCGATGCTTCCGCCAGTCACCATTGCCGCGCCCGATTCGAAGGCGATTCTCAGATCCTCGTCGGTCTTCCGTCCGCCGCCGAAGTCTATTGTCAGGTTCGTTTTTGTGGCGATGCTCTCGAGTGTCTTGTGGTTGATTATGTGCTTTGCCTTGGCTCCGTCTAAGTCCACTAAGTGCAAGCGTTTCACGCCAGCGTCCTCAAATTCCTTCGCCACTTCCACAGGGTTCTCGTTGTACACTTTTTTCTGGTTGTAGTCGCCTTGCGAGAGTCTTACGCACTTGCCTTCTATTATGTCGATTGCCGGGATTAATTCTATCATGATATTCGCTTTGTTAACTTATCGGCGGCAAAAATAAACTATTATTGTTGCTTTCCCAAAAAGAGAATCCTTATCTTTGGCATTACATTTGCGTTATGCAATAAAAGTAATAACCTAATAAATAATACTACAATGAAAAGAATTGCATTTTTATTGAGTTTGGCTCTTATGGTTCCTGCGGTCGCATTCTCCGCTAAGAAGGAAAAGGCTCCAAAGGCGCTTAAGACAGTGAATTATGAGAATGTAAAGATTTATGCACAGTCTGGCCGTAACTCTCAGAAGAGAGGCAGCGCGGTTTCTTTGATCGACGGAAGAGCGATGGCTCTCGAAGATGGTGTCAACGACACTCGTGCTGTGGACATCATGCTGTTCTACGGCAAGGTTGATCACTCCAAGACTAAGTTCTTCACATTGTTTTCACCAGGTAACCCAACTCTGAACATCGACTGGGAAAAGGACGGCGGAACGTCTCCTTACTGCAAGTTCGAGGGAAAGAGCGACGACCCAGATGCTTACTACGCTTTGAAGAACTGGAAGAAGCGCAATGAGACTAAGATGGAGAAGGTCGATGGCGTTGACTTCGACGCAGCTACAGGCGAGCAGATTAACGCGCTTTCTGTCAGCGATTCATACTGGGCAAAGGATGTTAAGGTGGGCGACGTGATACTCTTCGAGCTTGGCGAGACATCTTACAAGGCTGGTCACAAGGGCCTTATCAAGGTTGTAGCAATCGAGGACGACGAGACAAAGCCTGATAAGAAGGGCGTAGGACAGAACCAGCGTTTGGTGCTCAACATCAAGTATGTGAAATAAACAACAGACGAGAGATAAAACGAAAAGAGTCGCAGATTTGCGACTCTTTTTTTATTGGTACTCGTTAAGCCATTTCCTGAAGTCCTCTTCTGTGCCGTTGAAGACGTCCATATCCACGTCGAACGAGATTCCTTTGACTTTGCCTTTGTGTGAATACTGCCACAGCACCCATTTCTCGTCTATGTTGGGGTTCTCCTCGCTGTTCAGATCGCAGATCCATATCTCGTTGTTGTCGAAGTGGCCTTTTATCAGGTCTTTGTAACACTCCTTGTTGGTGTATATCACCGGGTGGATGCCTGTCTCTTCATAGATTACGCTGTCGAAGCGTGTTATCTCTCTGATTCTGCCTTTTATGTATTTCTCCTCGGTTCTTCTCCTTGTGCTGGGCGGCGAGTATTCCACGTCTAATGCCGGTGGCAGGTCTTTGCCTTCGAGCGTAGAGTTCTCGAGGAAGAACTTGGCTTGCTCCACGCCGTCTTTCTCGAACATGAAGAAGTGGTAGAATCCGGCGGTTATGCCTTCGTTCTTGGCTTTGTCGTAGTTTTTCTTGTGGCGGCGGTTTATGTGCGTCGTGCCTTGTGTCGATTTTATGTAGGCGAATTTGACGCCGTCCTCCTTCACCTTGTCCCATTTTATGGTTCCGTTGTGGTGCGATATGTCAATGCCTATCACTTTGTACTTGTCGTTCTTCGGCCGCGTTATCTCTTTGCCGATTCCGGTCTCGCCTCTGCCTTTGTGCTTGCTGACGAAGTAGGTCATGGAGCCGATGATGGCCAAGGCGATGAGCAGGCTGACCATGCTGCATCCGGTCCTTCCGCCTTTGTGCTTTTTCGACTTTGCCTTGGTGCTTGTCTTTTTCTTCGCGCTATTCTTTTTCGCCGCCATGTTCCTTTGGTAAATATTGTTGGTTGATGTTGCTCATCGCTTTCAGTAACGAAGCTCTGGCGTTCTTGTTCAGTTTCTCGAACTCGGCTATCAGTTCCTTGGCTTCGGTTCTGCTTGTCGCCTTCGAGTGCGGACATTCCTTCACGGTCATTCTGTAGTCCCTGCTTTTCGCATATTCAGCGACGTCGCTTTCGTTGGCGAGGTACAGTGGCCTGATGATGCTGAATGGTATTCTGTCCAGCTTCAGCAGTGGCGGAACAGCGCCGAATGTCCCATGATAAGTCATGTTCATGAAGAGCGTCTCCAGCACGTCGTCAAGCTGATGTCCGAGGGCTATCTTGTTGCAGCCGTGTCTTTCAGCGGCTTCGAACAGCGCCTTCCTTCTGTCTCTTGAGCATCTGAAGCAAACGGCCTTGTTTCCTGTGTCATCGCTCGACGATGATGACTCCACCGTCTCGAAGTTCACGCCTCTTTCCTCGCAGAAGCGCCTCAGATAGTCCGTGTCGGTCTTGTATCCGATTTGCTCGGAAGTTATGTGTATGGCTTGCAGTGTGAATTTCGGCTTGTGCACTCTCATGCGCTGCGACAGCAGTTCGGTGAGCACGAGCGAGTCCTTGCCTCCGGACAGTCCGATGAGGATTTTGTCTCCGTCCTCTATCAGGTCGAACCTTTTGAGCGCTTGCGAGAAAGCCCTGTGCAGCTTCTTCTCGCTAATACCAGTTGTTCGTGTAGGAGTAGTCTGACCGTTGCTCATATTTCAAGTCTGCGAGTAGTTCGGATGACACGTTGACTGTGAAGTTGTAGCTCTTGTAGAGTCCGAAAGGCACTATGCTTGCCGACATGGACCAGCAGTGCAGATTCCTGGTTACTGAGAGTGTCGAGTAGGTTATTTTGCCTTCGTTGAAATCGTATGACAGACCCATGGAAAGGTTCCAGTTCGATGTCAATGACAGTGTTCCTCTGACGCCCAAGTTGTGGGTCAGCTCTCTCTTGTATTCCATGGCTGTGGTGTCGAACTGCGATGTGTTGCCATATCTCATGGAGTAGTCGAACGACAATGACCATGGCATCGAGAACTTAGCATATCCGTCGTTGTCGGTCTCTTTCTCCTTGCCCTTGTCCTTCTCGGCTTTTGCTTTCATGTTGGCTTTGCTCATCTCCTCGTTGACGTCGGCTTCGGTCAGGCCCTTGATTTTCTCGTCCTTGTCCTTCTTCTTCGAGAATGTCGAGTTGGACAACGAGTACGAGAACGAGGTGCTGGCGTTTATCAGGCGTGGGAACATGCCGTCGCTCGACCTGAGCCTGTCGATGTGTACTGGCGAGCCGTAGCTGTTCAGCCCCAGCTTGTAAGGGTCGAATATTCCGTTCAGGTTGAGTGTGAACTGCTTAGACAGTTTCAGTCTCAGGTTCGCTGTTATGTTCGACCATCTCAGCGAGTCGGCAGCCAAGTTGTATGACGTGGAGATGGAGAACGCGTCTATCAGCGATATTTTCTTGAATGTATCTTCGCCGGTAGTGTCGTTCTGCTGGCGGATTTTCATCTCGAGGTTGTTGTTCACGCTGAAGTTGATCGACCCGGCCTCGCCTTGTCCTGGCACTCCGAATTGTCCTGAAGCGAAAGGCGAGTACTTGACCTTGGACGTTGTGATGGAGTCGGCGTTTGGTCTGTCGTAGGTCTTGTAATACCCCCAGAAGTCGGTAGAGAAGTCCGGGTGATATGTGAACGACACGGTTGGCGTTATCACGTGTCTTATTCGGTCTATCTTGTTGCCGCCGAATATCTTCAGTGGCTTGTAGAATCCGTAGAGCTTGGTTGACGCAGAGATACCGGCGTTGAAGTCGAACACGCGCGAGAACCCTGCCACGGTGTCTCTCTCAATCTCGTTTCGCGTGTAGTCCCACGACTGGTTCACGCTTTGCATGTACCATCTGGAGTGGTAGTTCACGGTTGGAGTTATCGAGAGGTATTTGAAAACGTTGAACGACGCGCCGAGAGGAATCGTGTGGTTCATGCCGTTTTTCCAGTCGGTAGCGATTGACGATTTCAGCACCTTGTCCTCTTTGGTCTCTATCGAGTTGGTCAGGTTTCCTGTGTATGAAAGGTAGAGCTTCTCATACCATCTGTCCTTGCCGACCTTGTGCTTCCTCTTGAACGGATAGATTCTGTTCATTGTCAGCGTCACGTCCGGCAGTGTGAGCGAAAGTGTGGAGTCCGACGTTCTTTGGCTTGCGAGCAACGAAGTCGAAATCGCGAATGGGGTGTTAGGGAATGTGTGTGAATATGAGATAGATGAAGACTTCGTGTTCTGCGTCAACTGCGAAGGGTTGTAGTAGTTATCCACGTTGCTTCTGTCATATCCCGAAGAGGTGAAGTTCACCGACGCCGAGAATGTCGAGTTCGGCATCGACTTCGGGTTCTGGCTGTGTGTCCATGTCAACGCGAAGTTCTTGTTCTCGGTGTATCCCGGCACTTCCTTTTCGCCGAACTTGTCGTTTCTGTAGCTTATGCTGACGCGTCCGTCGAACTTGTATCTCTTTATGTATTTCGATGTGGCGTTTACAGCCCAGCTTCCTTTTGTGAAGATGTCTCCTGTGAGCGCCAGGTCGAAGTAGTCGTTTATGGCGAAGTAATAGCCGCCTTCCTTGAGGTAGAAACCTCTGTTCATCTCGTCTCCGTATGACGGCATAATCACACCGGAAGAATATGACTTAGTGAACGGGAAGAATCCGAAAGGGATGGCGAGTGGCAGCGGAACGTCCATAAGCACCATGTACGCAGGTCCGGTCGCGACCCAATGCTTCTGCTTCACCTTGGCTTTGGTCAGGTTGAGGTAGAAGTGCGGATGCTCGTGGTTGTCGCAAGTGGTGTAGTGTCCGTTCTTCATAAAGAAGATGTCGTCGTCGATTTTCTTCGTCTCCTTGCCGACAACGTATCCGTCTCCTTGCTTCACGACGGCTTGCCTCACGAATCCCTTCTTCGTGTTGTAGTTGTATTCGATGGTCCTTGCCTCGTACTCCTCGCCGTTCTCTGTGAAGACTGGCGTTCCCACTAATGCGCTGTCTTTGTCGAGCACTCCGTGGGCGTCTATTTTTGTCGAGTCGGCGTTGAGGTGTATGTAGTCGGCGGTCAGCTGCATGTTGTCGTACTGCACAGAGCCTTCGCCGTACATGTATGCGTTTCCGGCCTTGTAGAGCACAATGGAGTCCTTGGCCGTGTACTTGACCGGCGCTGTCAGTGTCGATTTCTTCTTTTGTGTGGAGTCTTGCGGACTTGCCTTGCTGGCGGAATCAGCGACGGCCTCAGTCTTTGCGGCTTTTCTGGATGAGGTCTTCTGTGCGTGTACACCTGTGGCAATGCTTGTTTGCAGTAGCGTTATGGCTATTAATAACAAGTATTTCGGTTTATACAATCTCATTTTTATTTGCGCACAGCAACCCATTTTATTTTAATCTTGCAAATGTAAGCAAAAGATAGACCATTTCTTATAGCTTTTGCGGTTTTAAAGAAATTTGTGCCTATTTTTTTGCCTATGAAATATGATGGTTGGTATAATATGCGAACTTTGATTATTTTTGCATAGTTTAGATAGGTGTATGCCTCTCTTTATCTTTTTGAAAATGAACAGAAGAGTTAAACCTTTAATATCATTTCTAATTATTTGCGTGTCAGTTTTTTTCATGTCTGCGACAGCTCAGACCGACTTGAAGAAAACAACGTTCACTGTCACACTGGACGCAGGACACGGCGGTCATGACCCAGGTGCGATAGGCGCCATCTCACGGGAAAAAAACATAACCTTGGCTGTCATTAAAAAGATAGGCAAGAAAATTTCTGAGGAAAATCAGGACATAAAGGTGGTTTACACACGCGATGTGGACAAGTACGTCACACTGCAGGGCAGAGCGGACATCGCCAACAAGGCGAAGTCCGACCTTTTCATTTCTGTCCACGTCAATGCCAACAACAACCGCGAGGTCAGTGGCTGCGAGACCTACACATTAGGTCTGCACAAGACGCAGTCGAACCTCGACGTCGCTATGCGTGAGAACTCCGTAATCCTCCTCGAGGACAATTATAATACGAAGTACGCAGGTTTCAACCCAAAGTCGATTGACTCATACATAATGTTCGAGTGCATTCAGGACAGATACGTCGATAAGAGCGTTTGGCTGGCGTCGGAAATCGAGAAGAACTTTGCCGCTCGCAACCGTCGAGACAGAGGTGTGAGGCAGGCTGGTTTCTGGGTTCTGCACAAGACGGCAATGCCTGCGATACTGGTCGAAATCGGTTATATAACAAACGTGGAGGAGGAGAAGTTCCTGAACACAGAGGACGGTCAGCAGAAGATAGCCGACGCGATATACGAGGCGCTGTTGAAGTTCAAGCGTGAGTATGAGATAAAGTCTGGAAATCAGGCTGTTGTGACTCCAGTCAACGTTGACAAGAAGGTCGTGAAACAAGACACTATCGAGGACGTCAAGGCCAAGCAGAAGAAGGTGGACGAGAAGGCGGCTCAGATAAAGCGTGACGAGAGGAAGGAGGCAGTGAACAAGTCTGTCGCGGCTTACAAGGAGTCGAAAGTGCAGAAGGAAAAGGAGCAGAGCGAGATAGAACAGAAGAACAAAGAGGCTGAAGCGAAGAAGCAGCAAGAGGAAGCCGCCGCTCTGAAGAAAAAGCAGGAAGAGGCTGCGGCTGAGAAAAATAAGGCTGTGCGTGACGAAGTGGAGTACCGCTTGCAGCTGTCGGCTCTGACGAAGAGCATTCCGCTGAATTCAAGCGCCTTCAAGGGATTGACCGTTGATGTTTATCAGGAAGGCGGATATTATAAATACACATACGGGAAAACGTCAGACTACGACGAAATCGTTCGCTTGAAAAACCGTATCAGCGATAAGTTCCCTAACGCCATGATTATTGCGTTCAAGGGCGGACAGAAAGTGACAGTCGCCGAAGCGCGTAAGAGTCAGAAATAATTAACTTCAAAAATATTATGTTTCAGAAAATCTTCACTCGAGAAGTAAAAATCGGTTTGTTGGCTGTGGTGTGCGGCTTTGTGTTGTTCTTCGGTTGCAACTATCTGAAAGGCATCAACATCTTTAATCCGATGAACTGCTATTTTGCTAAGTATGAGAATCTTGGAGGGCTGATAGTTTCTTCTCCTGTTTATATAAAAGGATACAAGGTGGGGCAGGTGAGCGAGATACGTTACGATTTCACAAAGGACGTGCCTTTTATCGTTACGCTTGATATAGACATGGACGTGACGTTACCAGAGGGCACTGTCGCTGAACTTCACGACGACGGACTCCTCGGTGGAAAGTGCATCACCCTTGTCATCGACAACCACAAGACGGCTTACGCGAAAAGCGGCGACACGCTTGCTGTAAGCACAAGGGTTGGAGTTGTCGATATGCTGACCGGCTCTTTGGTGCCTAAGGTCGAGCACGCCGTTTCTTCGGCCGACTCGCTGATGACGACGCTCAACAAAATCGCAAACTCACGACAGGTTTCACACAGCCTGAACTCTATAGAGAAAATCACTTCGAACTTAGAGACTACTACGACCGACCTCAAGAAGGTTGTGAAGAACGACGTGCCTAAGGTGATGACCGACGTCGATAAGGCGGCTGTGAATCTGGCTAAGGTGGGCGAGAAGGTCAACAACCTGAAGATAGAGGAGACCGTGGACGGCGTGAACAGCGCTGTGGCTGAGTTCAACCAGGTGGTGAAGAAACTGAACAGCAACGAAGGCTCTGCCGGACGATTCATCAACGACCCTGCGCTTTACAACAACCTGACAGAGGCGAGCCAGAACATCGACGGCTTGGTTAAGGATGTGAAGTCGCATCCTAAGCGTTATGTTCACTTCTCGATCTTCGGCAAGAAGGATAAGTGATTCGCTGACACAGATATAAAACAGAAAAGGCTATGGAAAAATCCATAGCCTTTTGTTTTGCCCTGAAGTCCTTTGGCTTACTTGATGTTCTCTCTCCAAGTTGGAGCCTTGAACTCGTCCTTGATTGGGAGCAGTCTCTTGTCAACGTCAACGCCGAGAACAGAGTTGAAGTTGTTTGTAGCCTGCATCTGTGCGCCGAATCCCACGATGATGATGATCTCAGTGTCGGTGTAGAACTTTCTGAGTCCGTCGAGAAGCTCGTTTGAGACCTTTGTCGGGTCCTTCACGATCTGCTGTCCAAGCTGCTGGAGCAGTTTCTCGTTCTCTGCCAGCTCGAAGTTGTGAGGGTCGAGACCCAGTTCCTTGAGGTCGCTGATGAAGAACAGCGAGCACAGGAGACATCCGTTTGTTGTTGAGACAGAGTGAGCGTAGATTGTGGCTGCTCTCTTGCCCACAGTCTTCTCGAGGCTTGCCCATGAGTCGTACCATCCCATGAAAGCCTTGTATGTTCCGTAATCCTGGAGCATAGCGAGTTTCATGTTAGTGATCTTGCCCTTCGAGTTGAGTTCTTCGTAGGCTTTCTTTGACTCTTCTGATAATTCTTCTGGTTGTTTAAGTTGTACTCTTGCCATTTTTTTTCCTTTTTATGTTCTGTTTTTAAATTGCTAATTTTAATATCTCGGTGAACGCTTTTGCGTCGAGTGGCACGTAGTGGCCTACGGTTCCGTTGCGTGTTGCTCTCTTGGCCATAGTGTCGAAATCCTTGTCGTCGATGCCGAGTTCCGACAGTTTTGTCTTAACTCCGATTTTCTTGAAGAAGCCCTCAAGTCTCTCCGACAGCTTCAAGGCTCTTTCTCTTTCGGTGTAATCGTAAGAGTCGATGCCGAACACTCTGTTTGCGAG
>JAGCQO010000246.1 GCA_017965125.1 Paludibacteraceae bacterium | reverse complement strand
CTTGTCATCGTAGCCGGAACCCGGATAAGAAGGCCGGTAATGGAGATTCTCTGTTGTGTACCTCTGTGCTAATGCCATTAATTTTTTGATTTCATTGACGGTTGGTTTGCCGCCACAGCAGCAATGCTGAAATTCGTCGAATCTGGCCAGGTGGTTGTATTCGTCAAGTATCTTCGTGAGATTTTCTATGTGTATTAGGACGCTTTCGTGAGAATCTAGGTCTATGAACCCCAACAAGGGTGCATAGGAAATGTAATCGAAATTGTTGACTTTGTTGTCCTTGATGGTTATAAGTGATATTTCTAACGAATCTTCATCGGGCTTCTCTGGGTTGCGTAACGCCATTCGTGATTGTGTGCCAATGCAGTCCTTTAGTCTCCATTGTGTCAATACTAAAAAATCGGATAGTTTTTCATATTTAGGCTTGTTTGAATCGTAGCTGCCGTACAGATTGATACCCTCGGAACGCAGCAAGTGGGGACCTATGCAGAATGGCAGAAACAATCCTTGCATTATAATGGCAGAGCCACTGTTTTTTGCCAGCGTTTTAATAATACTCCATGAGGATTCTGTCTGTTTTTCAATCCATTGTTCGTCGAATGTCTTATAGGGATTTGTTACCTCTTCGCCTTCTTCTGAACGTGCTTTGCCTCCTGTTGCCTCCATCAGTATGTCGATGGCGACGATAAAAAGCCGATAGTCGGCTTCGCTCGCGCAAGAGCAAATTCTTACTTCCAAACAATCGTCGTCTTTGTTGATTTCAATGCCTCTTAATGCTTTGTTTATTGTGCCTAACTTAAGGTATGGAAACTCGTCTGACGTGACTATTATACATTCGCCTCTTTTTATGAACTTGTCAAAGATTTCTTCTGGTTGTATACGCCTCTTGGGTTTTATATCGACAGAATAGCTCATAATGATTGATTTTGTTTAGATTCTTGTATGGTTCTACGAGTTCTGATAGTTGTGCGCAGAACTGATGTTTTTGCATACAAATACAATAAATAAATCGCAAAACAACAAACTTATTGGTGTTAAATGGAGCATATATTCTTGTATGACTATGAGAATTGCTAATGCCGCATTGGGTAGAATATGGATGGTTAGCTAAATGTAGCTCTTCTCATTATGCTGTTGCGTTTTCTCATACAAGCCAAACTATGGATTTTCATTTCCTCAGATACCCCCTAAAAAAATACCACGAAATAGTGAGTCGGTGTTTGATTTAATTGCCATATCTTTGCATCGCAATTCGACGGAGAATTGCATGTGGATGGATTTGGACTGCTTGCAACCACTTTAAAAAATGCTAAACACGGCACTCTTGCTGCGTTCTTGCAACAAACCAAATCAATCCCGATAATCAAATTATTACTAACTAATGCGTGAAAACGCTGTTTAATCTCTGATTATGGGATATTTATTTACTTCTGAATCGGTGTCTGAGGGACACCCAGACAAGGTGGCGGACCAGATTTCCGACGCCATTCTTGACAATTTCTTGGCTCAGCAGCCTACTTCTAAGTTTGCGGTAGAGACTTTAGTTACTACAGGACAGGTCGTGCTCGCCGGCGAGGTGAACTCCAATGCTTATGTTGACGTGCAGCGTGTGGCACGCAACGTGATCAACCGCATCGGCTACACGAAAGGCGAATACCAGTTCGACGGCAATTCGTGCGGCGTGCTCAGCGCGATACACGAGCAGTCCGACGATATAAACAGAGGCGTTGACCGCGAGGACCCTGACCAGCAGGGCGCTGGCGACCAGGGTATTATGTTCGGCTATGCGACTCGCGAGACCGACAACCTGATGCCTATCTCATTGGATTTGTCGCATGCGCTGCTTCGTGAGCTGGCTGCGATAAGAAGAGAGGGCAAGGTGATGACTTACCTTCGTCCGGACGCCAAGAGCCAGGTGACAATCGAGTACGGCGAGGACAACAAGCCAAAGCGCGTGCACACAATCGTCATCTCGACTCAGCACGACGAGTTCATCATCGACCCGCTGAACCAGGACGCTGCCGACAAGCGCATGCTGGCGCAGATAAAGGAGGACATCGTGAACTACCTGATTCCGAGAGTCAAGAAAATCGACAAGCAATATGAAACGCTGATAAAGGACGATTACAAACTGCTGGTGAACCCAACAGGCAAGTTCGTCATCGGCGGACCTCACGGCGATACAGGACTGACCGGCCGTAAGATAATCGTTGACACATACGGCGGCAAGGGCGCTCACGGAGGAGGCGCATTCTCGGGCAAGGACCCATCGAAGGTGGACCGCTCGGCCGCTTACGCCGCTCGCCACATCGCCAAGAACATTGTTGCGGCAGGCATAGCCGACGAGGTGCTCGTGCAGCTCGCTTACGCCATCGGTGTCGTGGAGCCGGTCAGCGTTTACGTCAACACTTACGGCACATCGAAGGTGGGCAAGACCGACGGCGAGATAGCCGAGGTCGTGGGCAAGCTCTTCGACCTCAGACCAAAGGCCATCGAGGACCGTCTGAAGCTGCGTAACCCAATCTACGAGGAGACTGCGGCCTATGGTCACGTTGGACGCACTCCGGCTGTCGTAACCAAAAAGTTCACGGCCGACGGCGGCAGCACGATAGAGAAGACCGTTGAGCTCTTCACTTGGGAGAAACTCGACTATGTTGATAAACTGAAAGAGGTTTTCGGACTGAAATAATTCAGATTAAATGTCATAATGATGAAGCCATGTCGAAAGATGTGGCTTCTTTTTTTATTTTTGCATAGACAATCATAATGTGAACGATTTTGATATGAATAGCAACCACGTCCTTTACACGGCGATACTGAAAAAATACTGGGGATATGATTCGTTTCGTCCGCTTCAGGAGGAAATAATCGACTCGGTTTACCAAGGGAAGGACACTTTGGCACTGATGCCGACGGGAGGTGGTAAGTCTATCACATTTCAAGTGCCAGCGCTTGCGAAGAGCGGTATATGCATTGTCGTTACGCCTTTAATCGCACTCATGAAGGACCAAGTTGACAACCTCAAGAGCAAATATGTGCTTGCCACGGCTGTCTATTCGGGAATGTCCAACGAGCAGATAAAAACAGAGCTCGAAAATTGCATTTACGGCGACTATAAATTTCTGTATGTTTCGCCCGAAAGACTGGAGACCGACCTGTTCCTTCGTTGCGTCAGGCAGATGAACGTCAACTTGATAGCCGTCGATGAGGCGCATTGTATTTCGCAGTGGGGTTATGACTTCCGTCCGTCGTATCTGAAGATAGCGGAGCTCCGCAAATATGTGTCGGCGCCGGTGCTTGCTCTTACGGCCACGGCGAAAGAGGACGTCGTTGACGACATACAGCTGCAGCTGCAGTTCGGCGCAAAGAACGTGCTGAAGAAGAGCTT
>JAGCQO010000245.1 GCA_017965125.1 Paludibacteraceae bacterium | reverse complement strand
GTGAACCTTTGGCGGTTTCAATCTTAATTCGTACCTTTGCACACGATAACGAAAGAACGAAAGCGAATAACGAACCCCCTAAAACCCCTATAAATAGGGCATTATTGCAAAATTACGAAATTTTCGTGAAAAATATGTACTTTTGCATCATTAAAAATGTTATTATGCACACAAAAGAAGAAAAAATGGCCGCTTTTGGCCGATATCTCGATGTGTTGGACGCGCTGCGCGAGAATTGTCCTTGGGACAAAAAGCAAACCAACGAGAGCTTGCGTCCCAATACCATAGAAGAAACATTCGAACTCTGTGATGCCCTGATGAAGGACGAGCAGAACGAAATATGCAAGGAACTGGGCGACGTGCTGCTTCATATTTGTTTCTATGCACGCATTGCTGAAGAGAAGGGAGAGTTCGACATCGTCGACGTCTGCAACCGCTCAGCCGATAAGCTCATTTTCCGCCACCCTCATGTTTATCATCCTTCGCAGGTAGGAGTGCCGCATCCGCGTCCGCTGCCCTATGTGCCGGAAGAGTCGGGGGGTGCCGAGAATTCGGAGTTTGCGGGTGCAACGACGGTGGCTCAGGTGCTCGACAACTGGGAGCAGATCAAGCAGAAGGAGAAGGATGGCAACACATCGGTGCTCTCGGGAGTGCCTGTCTCACTGCCGTCGCTCATCAAGGCATATCGCATTCAGGACAAGGCTCGGCATGTGGGCTTCGACTGGGACGACCGCAAGGATGTATGGAAAAAGGTGCGTGAGGAGCTCGACGAACTCGAAGCCGAGCTGAACCGCGACGACCGCGAGCAGGCCACCTGTGAGTTGGGCGATTTCCTGTTCTCTGTCATCAATGCCGCCCGACTTTACAAGCTGAATCCCGACAACGCCCTTGAGCATACAAACCAGAAGTTCATTCGTCGTTTCAACTATGTTGAGGCTCACTCTATGAAGATTGGTAAGCCGTTGACAGACATGACGTTACAAGAAATGGATGAACTATGGAATGAAGCAAAGCGGCAGGAGGAAAAAACCGCTCAGAAAGCGAACGAATCATCACAAGAAAAGGACGGAATATGAAAAAGTTAGTCTATGTGTTCTCGGTCATCATCACGGCAGGACTGCTTGCTGTGGGATGCCGCCAGACCCAACCGGCCGACGCCTCGCAGGCCGACTCCGACACCGTGATTTTCGACGAGACCGTCGAGGTCGACTCTACCGTTTATGGCGTCTGCGGCGAAGGCACCGCCATGCATACCCTTGAACTCGTCACCGATGGCGGCGACACCCTCTACTACACCTATCAGGTGGAAGAGGATGCTGCTGTGCTCGGCGGTCTGATGGTGGGCGACCGTATCGCCGTGATGGGCACCGAGGGCGAGCAGGGCCTTGTGGGAAAGAAGTTCATCAATCTCACGACGCTGCTCGGCAAGTGGACGAGCCTCGACAAGAACTTCGAGATTGTGGAAGGCGGTATGGTGAGCTCGAATGTTGAGGCAGAGAGTAATCCGTGGGTATCGTGGAAGATTCTGAACGGTCACCTCTTGCTCAACACCGACACTTTCGACATTGTTGAACTGGGTGCCGACAGTCTATACATCGAGAACAAAACAGGCATCTACGTCTATAAGCGTGCCCTCTGACGATTGTTGCGGAGGAACGATAAAAACCAGCATGGAACCCTTTAAAGTACATATCTTAGGCTGCGGAAGCGCATTGCCTACGCTGAAGCATAACTCGTCGGCGCAGGTGGTGGAACTGCGTGGAAAGCTGTTCCTCGTCGACTGCGGCGAAGGCACACAGGTGCTGCTGCGCCGTTCACACATCGGCTTCACAAAGATTGGCGCCGT
>JAGCQO010000244.1 GCA_017965125.1 Paludibacteraceae bacterium | reverse complement strand
CGTGGGACGGGTCACGCCCAGCGTGCCGGGGAGATCTTCCATCAGGGCCTTAATCAGTTCGGCGGCACCGTTGCCAGGGATTATGTACTCTTCCTTCACTCCCCAGCACTTGGAGGCAAGGAGTGTATTGACCTTCATGCCCGAAGGATATTCGCCGATGAGCGTCCTAAAATTAGCATTCATCTCATCAATTATGCGGGAATTGCGGAAATACGGATTCACCAGATAACAGTAATCCAGCATCTTCGGGAAACGCCAGAAACCGCCATAACGACCATAATATTTATGGATTATATCTTTCTCTTCTGCAAACAATGCTTCTGCAATATCCAAATCCTGCTTATCATCTATCTCATACCACTTCTCACCTGCCAAAGGCAACGCACGGAGCTCCGACTTATGAAGGTAAGTTATCACCCTGAGCACCTGCTCGTAATACTCGTTGTTGCCCATCACCTTGCTGTAGGCGTCAAGGAACGGAACATAAACGTCGCGACTGAACTCCTTGCTGAACTTATAGACGTTCACGGTCTTGTAATACGAATCGACATCCTCATATCTGAATGCCGCCTTAGGAACGAAATTCACAATCTCGTTCTTGTCGTTTATGCAGACCATCGTGCCGTCCATCCATGTCTCGTACTTATCGACAAGCGCGAGGTTCGGATTGGGGTTCTCGACTATCGTCTGCAACACCTTGTCCTCGAAGATTATATCCGACTCCAGCAACAGTGTGTCGTCCTCGCAAAGCACGTTTTTGGCCAATGCAAGCGAATAGATATTGTTGGTCTTGTCGTAAACAGGATTTTCGATGTACTCGATTTTTATCACATCGTCATACCTGTCGCCGATGTAGTTCCTCAGCTTCTCGCCCTGGTAACCGACCACAAGCACAAGCCTTTTCAGATTCAGACTTCCGAGTTGCTTTATGACTCGGTCGATCAACTTCACGCCATTGACCTCGACCATGCACTTGGTGTTGCTCTTTGTGTACTCGCCAAGCCTCTTGCCCATTCCTGCCGCCAAAATAACTGCTTGCATAAACCCGTCGTTTTTTTACTTGTTCATTTTTTCAAATGTGTCGAGAGCAGCCTCTATCACATCGTCCATGTCATAATATTTATACTCGGCAAGTCGGCCGCCGAATATCACATTCTTCTCGTTTTCGGCCAACGCCTTGTACTTCGCATACAATTCCGTGTTGTGCTGGTCGTTGACCGGATAATAAGGCTCCATGCCTGGCTTCCACTCTGTGGAATACTCCTTTGAGATAACTGTCTTTGGAGCGTTGTAAACATCCTGACCGAACATCTCGAAATGCTTGTGCTCTATCACTCTCGTATAAGGGACTTCGCGCTCTGTGTAATTAACCACAGCATTGCCCTGATAATTCGGCGTGTCAAGAACCTCAGTCTCGAACCTTACCGTTCTGTACTGCAGGTTTCCGTACTTGTAGCCGAAGTACTCGTCGATTTTTCCGGTGAACACAACCATGCCTGCCATCGCGTCCAATTCGGCCTTGTTGGCGAAGTAGTCAACACCGGTCTTTGTCTCCACGCAGTCAAGCAGTCCGTCCGTCAGTTTGTTGTAGCCTCCGATCGGTATTCCTTGGTATGTGTCGTTGAAATAGTTGTTGTCGAACACCATTCTCACAGGGAGACGTTTTATGATGAACGCCGGAAGTTCGGTGCACTTTCTGCCCCACTGCTTCTCCGTGTATCCCTTTATGAGTCTCTCGTAAATATCCTTGCCTATCAACGTCAGGGCTTGCTCCTCAAGGTTTCTTGGCTCCGACACTCCAGCCGCCTTCATCGCCGCCACAGCGTCTGCCTTCTGCTCGTCTATCTTTCTCTGCGCCTCGTCCGGAGTCTTAATGCCCCACATCTGCGCGAAGGTGTTCATGTTGAACGGGAGGTTGTAAAGCTCATCCTTGTAGCGTGCGACCGGCGAGTTCGTGTATCTGTTGAACTCAACGATGCTGTTCACAAAGTCCCAAACTTTTTTGTTGCTCGTGTGGAATATATGCGCTCCGTACTCATGCACGTTTATGCCTTCCTTCTGGGAGCAATAGATGTTTCCGCCAATATGGTCACGCTTGTCTATCACAAGGCACTTCTTGCCCATTTTTCTCAATTCATGGGCAAACACGCTGCCATAAAGACCAGCGCCGACTATGAGGCAGTCATACTTAGACATTCTTAAAACTTATTAATTTTATACAAAATTCAAAGATAATAAAAAAGGACGGAATTATAACTCCGCCCCTTTTTCATTTATGTTAAATGTCTTGCTTTTAATCGTTTGCCACTTTTCTGAGCAAGTTTGTTATCGACACCTTGTCGCTTATCAAAGAATGAAGCTTGTCGATAGAGATTCTCTCCTGCTTCATTGTGTCACGGTCTCTGACTGTCACGCAATTGTCGGTCAAAGTGTCGTGGTCAACAGTGACGCAGAATGGTGTTCCCACAGCGTCCTGACGGCGATAACGCTTACCGATAGAGTCCTTCTCGTCGTACTGAACATTGAAGTCGAACTTCAGCTCGTTCAATATCTCTCTCGCCTTCTCTGGCAGACCGTCCTTCTTCACGAGCGGCATAACGCACACCTTGACCGGAGCCAATGCTGGAGGCAGGTTCAACACAACACGCGACTCGCCGTTCTCAAGCTGCTCCTCGTTGTAGGCTGCACACATAACGCTCAGGAACATTCTGTCCACACCGATTGAAGTCTCGATGACGTATGGAGTGTACGACTCGTTTGTCTCTGGGTCGAAGTACTCGATTTTCTTGCCTGAGTACTTCGCGTGCTGACCGAGGTCGAAGTTTGTTCTTGAGTGGATTCCCTCGACTTCCTTGAAACCGAATGGCATCTCGAACTCAATGTCGGTAGCTGCGTTTGCGTAGTGAGCGAGCTTGTCGTGGTCATGGAAACGGTACTTCTGGTCGCCGAGTCCCAACGCTCTGTGCCACTTGATACGAGTCTGCTTCCACTTGTCGAACCAGTCGAGCTCTGTGCCTGGCTTGATGAAGAACTGCATCTCCATCTGCTCGAACTCTCTCATTCTGAACACGAACTGACGTGCCACGATTTCGTTTCTGAACGCCTTACCGATCTGAGCTATACCGAAAGGCAACTTCATACGGCCAGTCTTCTGCACGTTCAGATAGTTCACGAAGATACCCTGCGCAGTCTCCGGACGAAGATAAATCTTCATTGCGCCGTCGGCTGTAGAGCCCATCTCTGTGCTGAACATAAGGTTGAACTGACGTACATCGGTCCAGTTCTTTGTTCCGCTCACTGGGTCAACTATCTCATAATCAAGGATTATCTGCTTGAGCTCAGCCAAGTCGTTGTCGTTCATGGCTTTCGCATATCTTGCGTGAAGCGCTTCCTTCTTGTCGAGGTTCTCCTTCACTCTCGGACTTGTCTCTCTGAACTTATGCTCGTCGAAAGCGTCACCGAATCTCTTTCTCGCCTTCTCAACCTCTTTCTCTATCTTGGCGTCGTACTTAGCCATCTCGTCCTCTATCAGCACATCGGCTCTGTATCTCTTCTTAGAGTCGCGGTTGTCTATCAGAGGGTCGTTGAACGCGTCAACGTGGCCCGAAGCCTTCCATGT
>JAGCQO010000243.1 GCA_017965125.1 Paludibacteraceae bacterium | reverse complement strand
CTCTCAAATTTCTATTGCATTCAGTACTTTAAAGATCGCTCTTTCGTAGAACAGGAGCCGATTCAACAGCTTTCCTCTCTCGTTTTGCGGATGCAAAGGTAGGCACTTTTTCGCTTTCTCCAAACTTTTTGCAAGAAAAAATTTGAAAAAATTTTATGTGGCTTGATTTTCAGCAAAATACGACTGGTATTTTGCGAAGACCCTTTACATATAAACAGCATTTGATTTTTCGCACCCTTTCTCTCAAGGGGCGAATGCAAAGATACGGCAAGATTTGAAACTGACAAAAGAAAAAGGAACTTTTTTCAAATTATTTTTCAGCACGAACAGTCAAGTATCAATGCGACAAGACTTTACAAAGATGCTTATTTATCAAATTTGACGGACTTGAGATAGGACATGCCTTTCAGAATCTGACGGCGATGACGCAAAGACTCCTTTGTCATGTGGTCCGGCGTCCTATTGATAGGACTCGGGAAGCAGGAGACAATGGTAGCCGCCTGCTTCTTGGTCAGCTTGGAAGCCGAGCAACCATAATATGCTTTAGACGCCGCCTCTATTCCATATATGCCGTCGCCCATCTCGATGGAGTTGAGATAAACCTCCATGATCCTCTCCTTGCTCCAGCATATTTCTATAAGCAAAGTAAAGTAGGCCTCGAAGCCCTTTCTCACGAAACTTCTCGCAGGAAAAAGGAAAACGTTCTTTGCCACCTGCTGAGAAATGGTGCTCGCGCCGTGGACATTCTTGCCCTTTTTATTATGTTCAATGGCGTTGGAAATAGCCTTGCTGTCGAAGCCGTTATGCTCGAGGAACTTGGCGTCCTCGCCGGCAATGGCAGCAAGAGGCACGTTTGGAGAAATCTCCTCCATGGGCACCCACTTGTGTTCGAGCTTAGTCTCCTCCCCTCTCGAGTGCTGCTCATACATTCTTATGAACATAAGGGGTGTGTAATAAACAGGCACGAAGCGATAGAAAAGGACTCCGGCCATGCTAAGAACAAAAAAAGCGATAAGGATTTTCAATAAAACGATTGTTATACGCCCCACAACAGTTTCCTTGCTACTACTTTTCTGCTTAGCCATTTCTTATATATAATATGTATTTAAATGTTATCTGACTACAAGTTTGAACGTGCGTCCCGAAACAAGAACGACATAAACACCGCTGGAAAGCGGCAGAACGTGGTTGTCGGACTTGATGTTCTCGGTCACGACCTTGCCTCCGGACAAAGAGAACACCTCTGCCACAGCGCCATTAAACGAATGGAAGACGATGGCAGACGAGGTCGCGCTGACGAAGCCCTCTTCCGCTTCATCGACGTCGGTCGCGATGCCAGCGTTCGAACGGAACGAAAGCGAGTAAACCTTGGATGTACCGTCCTCGGCTGTGACTGTGAGCACAGGAGAAGTGGCCTCCAGCTCGGTCGGCGACGGAATGGTGAACTCGGTAATGTCGTAAGACGCATAGTCGGAGACGGACACCGAGATATCAGAATCGGTGAGAGGGAAAACCGCATCATCGCCCACTTCTATGACGATGCTCTCGTCCGACGTATTGATATTTCCGATGTAGCCGTCGATATCTATGGCGAGGACATAAGCCTCTGAACTTTTGTCAACAACGTTGGTCTTCACAAAGACGGTCTTAGTGACACTCGCACCGACAGCATACAGCTTCAGCGAATCGATATAATTGCCGACCTCAAGCGCCGACGCATCCACACGGACGTAAAGGCTGCCGCCCTCGGAAGGCATGACTACCGACTTGGAGTAAGAATCGCCGTCGTAGGACAGCGTGAGATAGTCGGACTCGGTGGCGACAGAGATGGCCGTGAGGTCCAAATGCTCAGGAGCAAGCGTGATGACAGGGTCAACAACCGCGCCTTTGCGTAAAGAATTGACATTTATCGTGTCCTCGGAAGAGGAAATGACAGCAGAATTGGTAGTGACTTCGGTGGAAGCGATGTAGAGGTGTCCCGACGAGAGGATGACAAGACGGAGTCGCTTAGTGCCAGTGCCTGCGATAGTCCAGTTCTGCGTGTACCACTTGCTGGACTTGACTGTAGTGACAGTCTCGTAGTCGCCATCGACCCACGCTGTTCCGTTCCACTCCTGGAGCTGCAGTTTCTTGTTAGTAGAGCCCGCGCCATAAACGACGGAAACGGTTCCGCCATTGACGAATTTCATGTCAGGGTACTGAACATAAGATGTAGTCTGAGTAACAGAAGAGCCACCATTACGGAAATCAAGGTACCCGGTCTTCATCACGCCATCGTACGTTTTGTATTGAGTAGGATAAAAAGCGACATAATAGGTAAGGAGCTTTCCGCTTGGGGTCTCTACTTCCTTAATAGAGGCGCTGCCGCTGTACTCGGGCCAGACTGTCGGGTCGCTGAAGTCGTCGGAATACAGCACTGTGGCTGCTTGCGACAACACTGCCACAAGCATAGACAAAAGAAGCAATATGTTTCTTAAACCCGAAAACATAGGTGTTGATTATCTAAACCGCACAAATATAACGCATAAAACACAAAATTATTACAGAGGAAACGGATTATTGCAAAGACTTTAACGCAAGAAGGCGGCGCTGAAGACAACAAAAAAGGGAACGAAACGCTCCCCTTTTGAAAATCTTGCTGCAAGAAAGGTTTTCTATCTGCCGGTATAAAGAACCTTCTCGGCACGTATGGATTTGTCGTCGAGCACATCGACCTTGATGTTGAAGCCCTTGAAAGGCGCAGGCGACTTAGCTCCAGTGACGTTCATGTAATATGTGTCAACGACCTCGCGGTCAGCGTCCTTGGAAGAAACGACGAACTCCATGCTCTGAGCCGTCTCGCTGTTCTTGGCGTAGAAATAGACGTTGAAGAGGATTGCCTCTGTGATG
>JAGCQO010000242.1 GCA_017965125.1 Paludibacteraceae bacterium | reverse complement strand
TTTGTCGTACCAAATATGATACGGTGAATATTATGAAGTACGATGAAGAATTGACGAAGGTCGTGGGAAAATTGAAACAAGTGAGGATTCAAAAAGGGCTTACTGTTCAAGAGCTTGCGTATCGTTGCGATATGGAGCGTTCGAATGTCAGCAGGATTGAAGCCGGCAAGACGAATATCACTTTCAAGACTCTCTGCACGCTCTGCAATGCTTTGGATTTGCAGTGGTCCGACCTTTTCGATTCGTAATTCATCTTTAATGTTGCTTCGGCTCCGCTCAGCAGCCTAAGGATAGTCGGTCATTGAGCGTAGTCGAAATGAGCGTAGTCGCAGAACAATGTCCCTTCGACTCCGCTCAGGGACCGGAAACACAGCAACCGAAGGCACAGGGTGCCGGAGGTTTATGTTTTCATGAAACACAAAAGAGGCGGAATGCTGTTCGCAAACCGCCTTCTCTTTTTTGTGCGCATGGGCGCTATTTCAAACTACAGATTTTCCTTTTCCAGATGCCGGCTGTGTACATGGCCTCTTTGCTGGTCTGGATGCCGTCGTCGGCCGAGGTGAACCTGACCGGCTTGCCCCCGATGCTCAGCGAAATGCCTTGCGTCTCGTCGCCTACGACCTCGCAACGGCAACCCGGCTCTATGTCTATGATCAAGGAGCTTATGCTGCTGCCGTTAATCTCGGTTCTGACGAACTTGCGGTTGGCTCTGTCTATGGCGATTGTGTATTTGCCGACGGTCTCTGTCTCGGAGACAGAGAGGCTGTTTTCGTTGCAGAAGCTTTGGAATGTCTTTTTCTCGTTGCTTTTCTTTATGTGCGCTATTACGAATGGCACGATGAACAGCGTCAGTATTGCGACGCCCAATATGATTGATGTTATATCCATGTTTTTTGTGTTTTATTAGAGATGTGATTGGCTAAGCACAATGCGTATTGCGCTTAACATGAGAATGATAAATGGGCGTCTTGATTACAAGAAACTATGGAAGGGGTAGAGCATCGACCGCTTGGCCGTGAGGTAGTTTGCTTTCGGCTCTTGGTCGAGTATGCAGTGCTCTGTTTTTCTGTTGTAACTGATTTCCGACTTGCAGATGGCGGAGCTTGTTTTGGCGTAGGTCGGTGCGTCCTGCGGCAGTATGCGGCTGGTGTGCACTTTGGCTCTCGTCCTTGTCTGCAGCTCGTGTGTCGGTGTGGCGCAGTCGAACTCCAAGCCGCTGCCGGGCGTCTCCTGGGTGTATTCGCAAGCGGTGTGCGCGCGCTCGTGCGTGTGGTCGGAAAGAAGGCCGCAGAACGCCACCGAGAGCGTTATCGCCCACAGCGTTATCATTGCCCATATTATGCCTTCTTTTCGTTTCATGCTATTCGCCTTGCCACAGTTTTCTTACAATGTCAATCTTCTCGTCCACAGGCAGATGGCTCTCTATCCACTCGATGTGGCATCCTCTTTTCTCCATGCCTCTGAACCATGTCATCTGCCTTTTTGCGAACTGGTGTATGGCTATCTCGAGCTGCCTTTCCATCTCGCTTCTCGTCAGTTCGCCAGTGACGTGCAATGTTACGAATTTATATTCTAATCCGTAGTATATCAGGTCTTCTTTTGCTATGCCTTTGTTTAAAAGTCCTTCGACTTCCTCTATCAGTCCGTTGTCGAGCCTTTGTTTCAGTCGTCGGGTTATCTTTTCGCGCCTTTCCTCGCGGTCTATGTTTATTCCTATGGTCAGGCTGTTTATGGCAGCCGCGTCGGTTTTGCTCACGTTGTGCGTCTTCTGGTACTCCTCGATTTCTATGGCTCTGATGGCTCTCTTGCAGCTATCGACGTCGGTCGTGTTGTGCAGCGTTTTGTATGTGCTGAGTATCTGCGTCAGCTCCTCGATGCTCTTGCCTTCGAGCTCTTGCCTGAGCGCTTTGTTTTCCGGCACTTCCATCATCTCGTAGCCTTTTATTATGCTTTCGATGTAAAGTCCTGTGCCTCCGCACATTATCGGGAGTTTTCCTCGGCTTGTTATGTCGTTGTATGCATTCTTGAAGTCTCGTTGAAACTCGTAGAGGTTGTATTTCTCTCCGGCTTCCACGATGTCTATCAGGTGGTGCTTTATCTCGGTGCCGTCCTCGCACTTGTACTCGTCTAAGTCCTTGCCTGTGCCTATGTCCATGCCTTTATAGACCTGCCTTGAGTCCGCGCTGATTATCTCGCCGTCCAGTTCCTTGGCGAGTCTTACGGCGAAGGCGGTCTTGCCGCAAGCCGTCGGTCCGGTTATGGTTATCAGGTTGTATTTGTCGGAGCGGTTCATGTCTTTAGTTTGAGCCTTCAAGTTTATTCTTTACATAGTGGCGTGACGTGTATGTCACGAAAAAGAGCGCCGACACAGCGTTGCAAACGGCGCCGATGAGGAACACGACCGAGTAGTTGCTTATGTCGCCGATGAATCCTCCCATGAGCATTCCCAGTCCGATGCCGACGTCCCATGTGGTCATGTATGTCGCGCTTGCCGTGCCTCTCTGGTTATGCCTTGCGAGGTTGACGAACAGCGTGTTCATGCCCGGGAATATGAGTCCGTAGCCCAGACCGCTCAGCAGGGCGGAGATGTTGAAAACCGCTTCTGTGACCGTGTGCTGGCTTGTGAAGAGGTAGGTGGCGGAGAGCAGCGCGATGGATATGACGCAGATTATGTTTCCCGTCTTCACCGTGTCCAAAAGGTGGCCTTTGTCAACGCTGCGTCCCCCGAGCATTCTCGACAGGATGATGCCTATCGCCATGCAGGTGAAGAATAGTCCTGTGCCTCTGCCCAAGTCGAGCTCCTCGGAATAGAGCGCGATGAAGGTTGTTATCATGCCGTAAGGGATGGCGAGCAGGAACAGGTTGAATCCGGCTGGCAGGCCTTTTATGAGTATGAATCGGTCGAGCGACACAAGGAATTTCTTGTTGTACTCGCTTTGGGTCGGCTCTGCGACGGCCTGAGGTACAGGCGCTTTCTTCTTTTTCGTCTTGACGAAGAATCCGCAGACCATCGCCACGCAGCTGCTTGCTAAAGCCATGTTGAACACTTCCTCGTAGCCCAGAGTCTGCTGCACATAAACGGCAGTCGCCGGACCGATGGCCATGGCGAGGTTGTTCATGATGCCGTAGTACCCGATGCCTTCTCCTCTTCTCGACGACGGCGAGATGTCTATGACGATGGTGTTGGCCGACACGGCTAAGAATCCCAAAGCCAGTCCGTGGGCCACTCTCAGCAGAGCGAACAGCGCTATGGTTGAGGCTATGGGGTAGCCGGCGAAGATAATCGTGAAGCACACCAGCGCTATCATGTAGGTCTTCTTGCGGTCGGCTATGTCGAGCAGATGGCCGCAGAAAGGCCTTATCAGCAGCGTGCTCACGGCGTAGCATGCCAGCACGAGGCCGACTTCCGTTCGGTCGCTTCTGAAGGTGTCAATCAGGTATATCGCCAGTATCGGAACTAACGAGTATAGTGCGAATTGATAGAAAAAATTTGTGATACAAGCGGCTATGTAACTGCTTGTGAATAATTTTTCTTTCATTTCTTCTTTCTCTTCTTGTCGCGTTCTTTTCTTTCCCTCTCTCTGTTCTTTCTCCAAGAGCTTGGTTCCTCGTTGTCTTTTCTGTTCTTGCGGTTTCGTTTCTCGCCGCCTCGCTTGTCATTGCCTCGCTTGTCGCCGCCGTTTCTGCTTCTCGAGCCCTTCGCCTCGCTTATCTCGAGGTCGGTGTCGGCGAATGCGTTCATTATCTTGGCTTTCTGGTCGTCGAACACGTCGAAGAAAGTGTATCTCTGGGTTATCTCAATGTCGTTGATGGAGATGGTCTTGTCGCCCACAGTGTCGTTTATTATTCCCAGCAGGTGCTTTGGCGTCATGCGGTCTCTCTCGCCGAGGTTCATCTTCAGTCTGGTCTTTCGGCCTGACTTTTTCTTCTTGCCGCCTGCGTTTCGGTCCTCTCTCGGTGTCTCCTTCACGTTCAGGTCTCTCGCGTCCTTGTAGTATTCCAGGAATCGGTTGAACTCCAGCGATACGAACTTCTTTATAATCTCCTCTTTGTCAAGGTATTCCAGCTTGCTGAATATTTCAGGCAGCAGCGGGTCTATCTGCTCGGAGTTCACCTCGACGTTCTCCATTCTGTTAATCAGGTGGAACAGCTGTTTCTTGCAGATGTCCATTCCGTTAGGCACGTCT
>JAGCQO010000003.1 GCA_017965125.1 Paludibacteraceae bacterium | reverse complement strand
TCTATTTCTTCAAGTGATTGGAGAATGAACCGCAGAGTATATTTTACTTGTATCATAATTTCTATCCTGAGTTGTGCCAAAGGCATGGCTCAGGATATTGTGTCCATAAGTGACGGGGAAAAGACTATGACTGCCGACAGCGTCATTGTGGAACAAACAGAGGTGAACGCAGACACTTTGCGAACGGATACCGTGCCAAAAATCACGGAACTTTTTGACGCGCTGGAGAAAATGCTTGAGAAAGCGCCGGTTTATGAGCAACAACTTATCGACTCGCTGGCAGGCGATAAAAACTTCGACGAGCTTAGCCCGCGTAAGCAGAGACGCTTGTTGAAAAATTTCGTGAAAGACCAACTCCACGATTGGAACGACATCGACACAACATACATAACACCGCAACTATACGACTATGCGGTCATGCTGCAGACTACCACAACCTTCGAGAACTGCACGCTCAAAAGCATCGGGGATAATAAGCAGACACTCAAGTTCGCGCCAAAACCGGGATTCAGACTTGGGGGATATTTCGGATGGAGATGGATTTTTCTCGGCTACAACGTGGATCTCGACGGATTGATTGCTGAGAAAAAAGAGCATACGAAAAAGAAATTGGCCGCAGACCTCAGCATATACTCCTCTAAGGTGGGGATTGACTTTTATTACAGAAGAACAGGCAACGACTTCGAATGTAGCAACCTTGACCACATTTTCAATAAGGAAAACCCTATGCCGGAAGGGTTGTCAAAGAGCTTCAGCGCGCTCGACATACAGACACGGGGACTCAATATCTACTACATTTTCAACCATAAACGTTTCTCTTATCCTGCGGCATTCTCACAGAGTACGACGCAAAGAAAATCGGCGGGAACATTCAACCTCGGATTCTCGTTTACACACCACAGGGTCACTATGGATAGGGAGAAGATAAGTCCGTTGTTGCTTCCCCACCTTGACCCTTCAATGTTGTTCAATACCGTAAAGTATAACGACTATTCACTGAATTTTGGATACGCCTATAACTGGGTATTTGCTAAAAACTGGCTCTTCTGTCTCGCTCTCTCTCCGGGACTAGCTTACAATGTCACTTATTACGACGCTGACAATATTGCGTCGGGCAGCACAAAGGAGAGGGACACCGATTTCAAACATTTCAGCAGGGACAAGCTTAATGTTGACTTAATTACCCGCATGGCGCTGGTTTACAACGACAACAAGCATTTCTTCGGCATGGCGTTCAGGTTCCATTCTTTTGACTACCGCAATAGGAAAGTGAACATGAACAACTCGTTTGCATACCTGCATTTCTATGCAGGGTTCAACTTCAAGAAGAAAAAGCAGTACAGATAGAAAACAACAAAGGCTCCTGCAAATATGCACAGGAGCCTTGTTTCTGAATTGGATATCACGTCGTTTACATAATCTCAACCTGACGGCTGATCTTCGGAGCCTCTTCCTTCACAATCTTCGGGATGTCGATGTATAGCACGCCGTTATCTACCTTTGCGGAAATCTTCTCTTTCTGAACATCCTCTGGCAACTCGAACGTCTGCTCGAACTTGGTGTAGGAGAACTCGCGGCGAAGATAGCGCGACTGTTTGTTCTCGTCTTTTGTCTCGTTCTTGGTCTCAATCTTGATGCGGAGGTTGCCTTCGTCGTTTATCTCAACATTGAAATCCTCTTTCTTGGCACCGGGAGCTGCAAGCTCAACCTGG
>JAGCQO010000241.1 GCA_017965125.1 Paludibacteraceae bacterium | reverse complement strand
TTTCAGCGGCGTTTTTTGATAATTCCAGCAGCACTCGCTTAGGCTCAGTGCTTTCGGATTTGGCATAGACCATTGCCTTTCGACGAACATTCAGCCCGACCTTGACACACTCCGCCACAAGGACCTCGCCTTCCTGCAAAGGCAGCACGACAGCGAACACGCCGTCATCAGCCAGCACATCCGCCACGCCTTGCGCCAATCGGTCGAGAGGCAGGCTGTCGGAATGTCGAGCCGTAGTTCTTTTCTCGTTGGGTGATTTCAGCGACTGGGTGAAGTAAGGAGGGTTGCACACGACGAGGTCGTACTTCTTGACAAAACGGTGCGCAAGGAAGTCGTCGGGAACGACAGTCAGCCTTTCGCCCCATGAGCTGGCAGCGAAGTTTTCTTCCGCTTGACTTGCAGCCTCGGGGTCAATCTCCAGAGCGTCTATCGCTGCGCCGCTGTTTCGCTGCGCCACCATGAGCGCAAGCAGACCTGTGCCCGTGCCTATGTCGAGGACGTTGCCCGCCGACTCGACATCGACCCATGAGCCCAAAAGGACTCCGTCCGTGCCAACTTTCATGGCACAGCGGTCCTGATTCACTGTGAATTGCTTGAATTTGAAGTACTGGTTAGGCATTAATTATTGCCGGTGTACTTTTCTCTAAGTCTGACGATGGTCTGCTTTGTGTTCAAAGGGAAATCGCTCTCGAGCATCCAGCTGAAATAGCCAGGGTCTGTTCTGAAAATATCAGCGACATATTTTCCTTTGTACTTTCCGAAGCTTATCATCTCCTTGCCGTCGTTATCATAGACGATTTTTCCGCCAAGGTCAACGTTCTTTGTGAAGTTGGAATACTGGTCAAGGAAATCGACCGAGTTCTGCAAATCGTCGTATTTCTCGAGCTGAGCCTTAAGCACCTCGTAGGTCGCTGCAGTGTCGGCTAATGCGCTGTGCGCGTTCTCGAGGTCGGCGTTGCAATAGAACTTATAAGCCGCAGACAGAGTACGTGGCTCGTGCTTATGGTAGATAACCTGAACGTCGATTTTCTTGCACATGCTGAAGTCCACATCCAAAACGCCGGCTCTGAGGAACTCCTCGGCAAGCATAGGAACGTCGAACTTGTTTGAGTTGAAGCCTGCGATGTCGCTGTCCTTGAAGACCTCGGCCACCTGCTTTGCAACGTCCTTGAAGACCGGCTTGTCCTCCACGTCCTCGTCATAAATGCCATGAACAGCCGACGCGCCTTCTGGGATGTGGCGTCCCGGGTTTATTCTCATGGTCTTGCTCTCCTCTTCGCCGTCGGGATAAACCTTAATATACGAAAGTTCGACAATGCGGTCGTTTATCGGGTCGGTGCCTGTGGTTTCCAAATCGAAGAAAACCAGCGGACGCTCTAACTTCAACTTCATATTCTTCGGGATTATTCGTTAAGAAGCATTGGCATAAGGAGCATGAGCAAATCCTCGTTCTCCTTGTTCTTCAAAGGCAGGATGATGCCGGCTCTTGACGCGTCAGCAAGTTCCATCAATATCTCGTCTGAATCAATGTTCTTCAGTATCTCGACGAGGAATGAAGACTTGAATCCGATGCTCATCTCGTCGCCATCATACTGGCACTGCAGTTTCTCCTCAGCCGAAACAGAGAAGTCGAGGTCCTGTGCAGAAACCTGAATCTCGTTTGGAAGTATGTGGAGCTTGATGAGGTTGCTTGCCTCGTTCGAGAAGATAGACACACGTTTCAATGCGCCGATGAACGCCTGACGGTCCACAACCACTTTTCTTGGGTTGTTCTGTGGGATAACGCCGTTGTAGTTAGGGAATCGGCCTTCAACCTGGCGGCAGTACATGTTGTAGTTGTCGAGGCTGAACTGGAGGTTCTTGCTGTCGTACTTCACAACCACGTTGCCAGACTCCTTTTGGAGCACTGTGAGCAGTGGGTTTGCCGATTTCTTAGCAAGGATGAATGACGAATCAGCCGAGCCTTTAACCTCCGAAGTCGTGAATCTAACGAGCTTGTGGGCGTCAGTTGCGACTGTAGTCACGCTGTCTGTTGTTATGTCGAAGTTCACGCCGTTCATCACTGGGCGCAAATCGTCGTCGGTAGTTGCGAAGATTGTCTTCGAGATTGCCTCATAAAGAGTCTCCACTGGGAACACGATATTGTTCGCATTGTCGTCGAAAGAAGGCAACGCTGGATACTCTGCACCGTTCTGTCCTACAAGGTTGTATGAACCAGAAGCAGTCTTTATGATAATCGCGAAGTTATTGTCATTGATATTGAATTCGAGTGGCTGGTCAGAGAACTCTCTTACGGTCTCAAGCAGCATTTTCGATGATATAGCCACCTTGATGTCGGCATCTGCGCTTGGGAGGTCCATTGTTGTCACGAGAGTCGTGTCGAGGTCAGACGCTGTGAGTGTAAGCTTGCCGCCCACGATGTCAAACAATACATCCTCAAGGATAGGAAGGGTGCTCTTTGGAGCGATCACACGGCTGACAATCTGGAGACGTGAAAGAAGATCAGTGCTATTTACAATAAATTTCATAGTCCTTTATGTTGTTTTAGTTTTTATTTCCCGTTTTTATTCACAAATTTTTCAAAGATAGACAAAATAAATTACAATATCACCCTTATTGTCTATTTAGCATATTTGCGTTTTCTGACCACCACGTTCACAACGCCGAAAGCAAGCAAGAGCAAGACTGGCAGCATGACATTCACCACCTGGAAGAACGTCTTGTTTTTAATTATCTCCACCTTGTTCAGCAGACGCAGCTTGAACTCTCTCGACCTCAGCTGCAGCCATCCCTCGTCGTCGGTCAGGTAAAGCACGGAGTTGATGACGAAGTTTCTGTTTCCGAACTCACGGCCGGTGTATCTGTCGTAGCCCAGCGGCACTATCTGAGGGTTAGCCTGTGTGCCGACAATGTCGTTTCGTATTATCTCCGAGTTGGCCACGAATATCATCCTGGTGTTCTTGCTCTTAGACATGAACGGACGATGTGTCGTCACGCTGTCCGGCGCCATACGGTTGGTGTAGATAGAAGAGAACGTACCTTCGAGCAGCGCCGCAACCGGCATGTAGTGCTGATTGAAGTACGTCTTGCTGTCCATGTCGTACATCGACGAAAGGTCGATTCTCGTCGGAGTCGGCTCCACGTGTGTGGCGTTGCTTGTGGCCAGAAGGACGGATTTCTTGACGTCCTCGCCGTTGCTCACATTCAGGTCTATTCCGCTCGCGAAGTTCGCTTTCACCTCCACAATGTTCTTTGTCACTGGGCTTTCCGGCGACGCAAGGAGCAGCGGAGAGTAGTAGAACGGCATAGCCTCGTACTGTGGCTGCTCGCCTTTCTTCGCCACGTTCATCGGCACCTGCACGCACTGCATGTCCTCAAGAATGGCAGGCACGACTCTGACGCCGTAGCGGAACAGCTGGTCGGACAGATTGAGGTCCAAAGGAATGGCTGGCGACATGCCGACCGTAGCGAGGCTGTCGTTGGCGAGTCTTACGCCGTCCAGCATCCACAGCACCCTTCCGCCGTTCATGATGTACTGGTCTATGATGAATTTCTCGCGTTCGTTGAATTGGGCTTTCGGACCGGCGATTATTATCGCTTTGTAGTCGTCGAGCACCGAAGCGTCGTTGCCTATCACGCCCCTATCCACTTGGAAATACTTGCTGAGGGCGACCGACGCGTCATAAACATCCTCAGCCATCAGCTCGCCGTGACCCTCGAGGAACGCCACTTTCTCAATCTTCTTCTGGAGTCTAACCCTCAGAGCGTCAGCGAAAACATACTCAAGGTTCTCCGCCGAATGGTTCAGGTTCTCCTCGCCCGAAAACTGCGGATTGTTCTGCAACAATCTCACCGGTATCGAGTCGTT
>JAGCQO010000002.1 GCA_017965125.1 Paludibacteraceae bacterium | reverse complement strand
TAGAAACTACATTTTTTGATTCTTTTTCATAATGACGTAGTTTTGTGCTCTTTAAAAAAATCGGAAGAAAAAATCAGATAGATGAAAAAGATAATATCCTCATTCGTGATTATGATGTTCGCCCTGGCGCAAGTCGCAGCGCAGGACGAGATTTCGGGAGTTGTGATAGACAAGGTTAACGAACAGCCGTTCGGATACGTCAGCGTGGCTCTGCTGCAAGGCGACAAGGTGGTGAAAGGAGTGATGAGCGACGAGGCGGGCGAATTCCTTATCGAAGGCGTATCGACAGGCACATACACCCTGAAGGTCTCGTTCATGGGTTATTCCGACGCGACGAAGACATTCAACATCAGCGGCAAGAACAAGAAGGTGAAGCTCGGCAACATCGAGATGTACGAGGACACGAAGATGCTGAAGGAGGTCGAGGTCGTGGCGCAAGGCTCGCAGGGAAGATTCGAGATTGACAAAAAGGTCTTCTCGGTTGACCAGAGCATAGCAGCGGCTGGAGGCGACGCCACAGAGGTGCTGCAGGGAATCCCTTCGGTCGAGGTGGACAACGACGGCGGCATCTCGCTGAGAAACAACTCGAACGTCGAGATATGGATAAACGGAAAGCCTTCAGGACTCTCCGACGACAACCGCGCACAAGTGCTGGAGCAGATGCCGGCCGAGAACATCGAGTCGGTGGAGATTATCACCAACCCGTCGGCCAAGTACAGCCCAGAAGGTAGCGCCGGCGTCATAAACATCGTGCTCAAGAAGGACATCAAGCCGGGATATTACGGCAGCGTGAACGCCGGACTGAGCCACGCAGTCCGCTCCGACAAGGTCGGCGAAAGGCTCGGCGGAAGCGTCACATTCAACGCCGGCAAGTGGGACGGAACGGCTAACGTCGGATTCCGCAACGACTACAAAGGCTCCGAGACCGAGGTGAACAGATACTACAACGCCAACGACGGCTCGCTCTCATCTATAATGTATCAAGACACATGGCAGAGAACCAGAAGAACAGGCGTGAACGGTTCGCTGAACCTCAACTACAGAATTAACGACGCGCACTCCATAGGCGTGGCCGGCAGAGTGGGATGGAGAGACCAGGGCTACGACAGCAAAATGGACTACAAGAAGGTGGATGCCGTGGCGGACACTGTGGAGCGTGAATACAAAAGGGTGATAGACGGAGGAAGAAATCCGCTCAACGTCAATGCGAACATCGACCACAGCTGGAACTTCGACAAGTACGGCTCAAGCCTGCAGACAAGCTTCCTGTATTCGCACTTCGGCGACGAAAAGAACTACAACTACCTGCAGAAGGGATACAACCCGCTCGACCAGAACCAGATAACCGACAACGACAACACGACCTACGAGTTCAAGAGCGACCTTTCGAAGAAGATAAAGACGCACATAATCGAGGCCGGCGTGAACGTGAAATACCAAGACAGAAAGAGCAACTCGTCGGTCGAGGACTACGACGGCACAGCATACGCCAAGAATCCGCTGCTGATCGACAACTACAGATACAAAGAACAGCTCTATGCCGCTTACATCTCGTACGGCTCGAGGATAAAGAACTTCAGCTATCAGCTGGGCGTCAGAGGCGAGTACGTCATCGTCGATAACTCGTCGAACGGCGTGGCCAATCCGCAGAAGAGCTACTTCCAGCCGTTCCCTACGGCCTTCCTCTCTTACTCGTTGCCACGAAACAATGAAATCCAGCTCAACTACACAAGAAGGATCAACCGTCCGCGTGGTGGCAAACTGAACTCATACCACGACGTTTCCGACTCAACAAACGTCTCGTTCGGTAACCCGGACCTCGACCCTGAGTACGTCACTGCACTCGAGCTGAACTACATAAAATCGTGGGAGAAGCACACCTTCTCGGCGTCGATTTATTACCACTTCACAGAGGACGTGATACGCAGCTTCCAGTTCATGGACGTGGACAGCGTGCTCAACACAACCTACATGAACACCACGAAGGAGTCTCAGGCCGGAGCCGAGTTCGTGCTGAAAAACAGCTTCACAAAGTGGTTCAACCTGACCACAACACTGAACCTTTTCTACGAGAAAATCGACGCTTCGGACTTCTCGCTGCCAGCATCGCTCCTCACCGACGTGACGCCTATCGACAGCAGAATCCACATAGCCGGCGACGAGGACTTCTCATGGTCGGCCAAAGCGCTGGGCAACTTCATGTTCACAAAGACATTCACAGGCCAGCTCACCGCCGCCTACAGGTCGTCAAGACTCGTCACACAAGGTGAGCAGAAAGGCTTCTTCACACTCGACATCGGACTCAGAAAAACGTTCTGGGACAAGAAGCTGACACTCGCGTTCACCGCTCGCGACATCCTCAACTCAAGAAAGACCGAGAAGACAACGACGTCCAACCACTTCAAGCAGTACTACAACAGCGTGCCTTTCGGACCGAACTTCCGCCTCACAGCCACCTACAACTTCGGCAACGGCAAGAAGTCAAAGAAGAACCGAGACCAAGGACAGGACCGCGACGACCGCGAGGACGAAACAGGCATCGACCCGGTTGACGAGTTTTAGTTGATGGCGTCGGCAAAGAATGTGGATAATGGCAATTTATGAAATTTTATTATATTTGCCCCGTAGTATTTACATTTTATAAATTTAACCATTATGACATTCGAAGAAGTAAAAGAAAACTGCATCGACATTTTAAAGAACAAATACACCCAGTTCGAGGGTAAAGCAGACAGAAAAGAGTTCTGGTATTTCGCGCTTGCGATGTTCGTTGTTTCTTTCGTGTTAAACATCATCCCTGGCGTCGGACAGATACTCTCTGCCATCTTGGCGCTTGCCACTCTCGTCCCAAGCCTCGCGCTCGGCGCAAGAAGAATGCACGACATCAACAAGAGCGGATGGTTCATGCTCGTATGCCTCATCCCTATCATCGGAGCTATCATCTTCTTGTATTTCGCAGCTCAGCCTTCTGCTGACGCTCCTGCAAACAACGAGCAGGCATAATACATTTCCAGAAACGAATAAAAAAATCCCCAAGCACTCGCTTGGGGATTTTTTTGTTTAATGATTATAAAGTTCCCTTCCAAGTAAGTCATACTTCACACCATTGTTCTCGATAATCAGAGCCCTGTTTTCAATGTATTTCTTTGAGTGTACAATGTCGCAGTTTGTTATTGTGTTTGCTGTTGTTATTGTATAATCAATATCTTCTTCATTTGCTTGAATCGTACCAGCTTCGTCCGAAAAGTATTTGTTGCAGTGCTCACAATAGTAGAATCCTGTTGGCGTAACGTTGTCTGTCTTAAGTACAGGCTTTGGT
>JAGCQO010000240.1 GCA_017965125.1 Paludibacteraceae bacterium | reverse complement strand
CATGATAAAGTTCGGAATCCAGAATAATCTTATTGAGATATAAGGCTTTGCCGACAAGAAACGAAAAACGCTTGAGAGTTTTCTCAAGCGTTTTTTTGTTGTTTGATTGGTTTAGTCAAGAAGCCTTGCGTATTTCCCGATTATCACATCTTTCACCCTTCTCTTTTGCTCCAAATTGTAAATCTTATCCATTATCTCCATGTCTTTCTGGAAATCGGTGTATGCGTCTTTATTCCTATTTGGCAATTCCTCTTCCAAGAATTTTATTGTCACAAGATGCAGCTTGCCGGTGGTTTTGTCCACGACATAGTAATTTCTTATGCCAGACATAGCAGATCCCATAAAGACGGCTCCCATGAGACCTCCGGCAATGGCGGCTGTCACCGTTGCTCCTGAAGCTTGCGAGCCTGATGTGGCGGCAAAGATGGAAAAGTATTTCTGACCGTCGGCCACGACGCAAGCATATCCATGCTGTACGTTGAATTTTAAACCGTTGACATACATAGAATCACCGTCGGAGTATGCCCATACTTCTTTCTTGAATGTCTTTTTCAGAGTTTTGCTTTGCGATGTCAGTTTGTAATCGTTGCCGCCGTTTGCATTCACCTCTCTCCTCGTGACCTTCACAGAGTCTGTCAGCACAGACGGAGATTTGCCGACAATCTCTCCGAAACTCATATATAGACCCTTGGGGTATTTTTCTTGTGATGACACGCCGCATGTTATCAATACAGATAATGCGATAAAGATTAAGTTCTTCATGGATTAGTGGGCGCTATTTTGCCCTTTCTTTATTTATGGATAGGTGACCGTCCAATTGCTGTTTTCCAATTCCTCTTGTGTAAAGGTTCTTTTCTTTACAAACATTTGATTTTTGTGTATTTCTCCCCAGTCATAATTGCGCATTGTTTCTTCTGTGATGAAAAAAAGTGTTACTTCATTTTCGTTGCTTAGAAGACCGGTACTTCGAAGACGTGGCTTATTTGCACTACCACCTATGATTAAAGAGCCTAAATCATAAGCATTTATTCTGTATTCAGGCGAAACAAAGCACGACTTGAGAGGATTGCCTGATGCATCCTGCATAGATCAATCTTCATTATCATAAAACTCAAATAATTTCAATTTGGGTTCTAATGGCAAAACATCAGCCTTCCCATATTTGAGATAGACATAAACAGCCTGATCGGTGTTGTTCCTAATATATAATTTGCCGGGAGCAGGATCATAAGTGATGCAGCCATGAAGAAGCATAATAAATGACAGTAAAAAAATGTATCTCATGCTATTATGTTTTACAGGAATTCCTATTGGAACCTCTGCCATCATAGGTGCCTGCGTCATTCATCAGCAGCGTTATGCTGCCGAGATGGTCAATACAAAGATAATAAATTTTGTACGTGCTTGTGCAAATTAATTCTTATATAGCCACATAGATTTTACAAATTTAATTTATTTCTTATCTTTGTCGCCGCTGAAATTTATTAACAGATTTATGAGAAAAAATGTTTTCTTGGCGGCTGCCGCGCTTGCTGCGCAGACGGCTTTGGCGTCAAGCCTGATAGTCGAGGCGACCGACGGCACAAACCAGACGTATCCGATGGAGAGCGTCAGCAGGGTGGATTTCACCACAGCCGGCAGCCTAAAGGTCGTGAAAACCGACGGCACTGCCGACACAAAGAGCATCAGCGCGACACGCAAACTAGTGTTCTCGGACTTTAACGCTCCTGCCACGTCGGCTGCCGAGGCTCAGGCTTCAAAACTGAGCGTGTTTCCCAATCCTGTGTCTAACGAGTTGACAGTCGTGGGTGCGGAAGGCGATATACTCCTTTTCTCGGCAAACGGCAACCTGGTTTCCAGGACCAAAGCAGACGGCAAGACCGTAATCTCCGTGGGCTCGCTTGCCGACGGCATCTACGTGCTGCGCAGCGGCAACAGCGCTGTCAGAGTCATAAAATCCAAGTAACTAACCGAATAAAACATATACACGAATTATGAAAAAGATATCTCTGGTTTTAGCGGCGTTCGCCATAAGCATTGCCGCGATGGCGCAGTTCTATGTTTACAAGAACGGCTCTATTGTTTACAGAATTGACGAAGGCGTGGCTGATTCAGTCAGCTTCACGACCCCATCTGTCTTCACTGGCAGCGGAATGGAGAGCGGACACGAGTATGTTGATCTGGGGCTTTCGGACGGCACTCTCTGGGCGACCTGCAACGTGGGAGCAAGTAAGCCGGAGGAGGCTGGACACTTCTTCGCGTGGGGCGAGACAAGCCCTAAAGCTTCTTTCACATGGAGCAACTACAAGTTCGGAACTGAGGACAATATAACTAAATACACTACAACTTGTAGTTATAGTTCATGGAGTTCTATAGGAGAATATTTGGAAGACGAGGACAACGCTGCAATAACATACTGGGGAGGCAAATGGACAATGCCTACAAATAGTCAGTTTGAAGATTTGATTACTGAATGCTATTGGGTCTGGACAACGGATTACAACGGCTCAAACAAGTCTGGATACATTATTTATAAGGCAAAAAACGAGAGCGACAAGGGCAAAATGATAACATCAGGTGGAACTTCGTACACCATCGCTGACGCGCACATCTTCCTGCCTGCTGCTGGAATTTATGTGAACGATGAACTCCTCGGCGTGGGAGAATACGGCACAATCTGGTCAGACGGACAATATTGTGGCAACACAAACAAAGCCCTGCATCTCGGATTTGGTCCTGATTATATCTACCACGACATCACGGAACGCTACAAAAGCAGCAACGTGCGCCCGGTGATTAACAAGTAAAATGCAATTAACTACAATAATAACAAAGGATAGCTTGATGGCTATCCTTTTGTTTTTAGAATAATGTCTGTTGCTTTGTGTGTGGCGTTCTACGCAGGTGCTCGTAGGCTAAAAGCGTGACCTCACGTCCGCGCGGCGTCCTTTTCAGGAAGCCCTCCTTTATGAGGAACGGCTCGTAAACGTCCTCCACAGTGCCGGCGTCCTCGCCTAAGGCTGTGGCGATGGTCGTGAGTCCGACCGGTCCGCCGTTGAATTTGTCGATTATCGTCAGCAGTATCTTGTTGTCAATCTCGTCCAATCCGAACTTGTCGATGTTCAGCGCCTCAAGGGCGTAGTTGGCGATTTCGGTGTCTATCCTGCCCGTGCCTTTCACCTGGGCGAAGTCCCTGACGCGGCGCAGCAACGCATTCGCTATACGTGGCGTGCCTCGGCTGCGGCTCGCTATCTCGCACGCGGCTTCTGTGTCGTAGTCAATGTCCAGCAGCTCCGCCGAACGGGCGACTATCTTGGCGAGCACATCCTCGTCGTAATACTCCAAGTGGCAGTTTATGCCGAATCTGGCTCTGAGCGGACTGGTGAGGAGGCCGCTACGTGTGGTCGCTCCTATGAGTGTGAACGGGTTCAGGTCTATCTGTATGGAGCGTGCCGACGGACCTTTGTCTATCATTATGTCTATGCGGTAATCCTCCATCGCGGAGTAGAGATATTCCTCCACGACAGGCGACAGACGGTGTATCTCGTCGATGAAAAGCACGTCGTTAGGCTCGAGCGATGTGAGTATGCCGGCGAGGTCGCCTGGCTTGTCGAGCACTGGTCCGGACGTTATCTTGAATCCGACGCCCAGCTCATTGGCTATGATGTTGGACAGTGTGGTCTTGCCCAGTCCCGGAGGGCCGTGCAGCAGCACATGGTCCAGCGGCTCGGAGCGCAGCTTTGTGGCGTTCACGAAGATTCGCAGATTCTCGACTATCTTCGCTTGTCCGTTGAAGTCGTCGAAAGTCAGCGGACGCAGAGCGTTCTCAAATTCCGTCTCTGGCTGCTGGTGGCGTATGTTGAATTCTTCTTTCTCTTCCATAATGGGGGGGTTACTTCTCGCTTGTTAACTCGTGGAAGATCTCTTCCATGTTTCTTGTGCGTTGATAAAGTGAGATGAGCACCGCGGAATTGTCCACGCATGCTTTGAAGATTTCCGGTCTTATGTCTGCCGTGGCGGTGATGTCGTATTCGTTCGCCCCGGTCTTCTGCACCGACACCACTCCGCTGATTCTCTCAAGGAACGAGGCGTCGCAGTCCTGCATGAACTCGGCGTGTATCTGGACGTTCTTCTTGGAGTCGGTCATCACTATCTCCGCCTCGCTCTCGTCCACTACGATTTTGCCTTGGTTTATGATTATCACACGGTCGCAGATGGCGTTCACCTCCTGCATTATGTGCGT
>JAGCQO010000239.1 GCA_017965125.1 Paludibacteraceae bacterium | reverse complement strand
GACGAGTCGTTCACATACGCTCCAGTGGCAAGCGATGTGGTTCCAGCGGGAACAACATACTCGTGGGATCTGCCAGTGAACGACAATGTCGAGGGTCAGACTGGTGTTCAAGATGCGACATCGATTTCTCAGACATTGATTAACAAGTCGAACGTTGCTCAGACCGTGGTTTACACAGTAACACCTAAGTCAGGCGACTGCATAGGCGCAGACTTCAAGGTGACAGTGACTGTAAATCCACAGCCAGTGATAACAGTGACTCCAGCTGATGATATCTGTAACTCAAGCACAGTAGATCTGAAGACAACATTCAGCTCTAACGTCAGCGGCTCGACATTCACATACTACACTGACGAGGCTTGCACAAATGCCACAACAGTGACAACAGCTAAGTGGGATGCAGCAGCATCTAACCAGTTGCTCGACCAGACAGTGACATTGTATGCGAAGGCGACAGCTAAGGGCTGTGTAAGCGAAAAGGCAAGCTCAACGGTAATTATCAAGCATAAGCCATTGGCTCCTCAGGTTGAGGACATCAACACTTGTGCATCGGTTATCTCAGACGTCAGAGGATGGGAGAGCCTCGTTAAGAACTACGAGAGCGGAGCAGAGTTGACATGGTACGACGGCAGTGCGGTAGTCACTCCAGCCGACTTCGATATGAGCGTCGCTATGAACAAGGCTTATAGCGTATCTCAGACTCAGAACGGATGCGAGGGCGACAAGTCAACAGTCAGAGTACACATCAGACCTCTGCCAGAGGCTCCGATGGTAACTAACCTTGTAGTCTGCGAGGGCGTAGGCACTAAGGCTTGGAGAGACCTCGTGACATCAAGAGTCGATAACGGAATCAAGGTTTGGTTCAGCGACATCGATGGAACAGCTCAGATAGCAGAGCCTATTACAATATCATACGCTAACCCAGGCGAGAGAACGGCATACGTCGCAATCGAGATGGACGGCTGTCTGTCAGAAGTAGTTGAAGTAAGCTCTTCTGTACACCCAACTCCATCGTTCGCCGAGGTTATCGATGAAAGTGATGAGACTACGACATTGAAAGTCAACGGAGTAGCACCATTCACATATTTATTGGATAAAAATATCCGCGAAGAGTTTGATGGTGAAGTAAATTTGGGTATCTTGTCAATAGGTAATCACCCACTCACAGTATCTGACGAAATCGGATGTAAGAACGATACAGTACTGAGAATTGAGCCTATCCCACTTGTGCCAGATAAGTTCTTCACACCAAACGGTGACGGTGTCAACGACTTGTGGACAATCAAGGGTCTGGAGCGTTACCCAGAGACCAAGATCTTCCTCCACGACCGTTACGGTAAGGAATTGGCCGAGTTCAAGGGCAAGGACTTCAACGGATGGGACGGTAGATACAATGGTCAGGATATGCCATCAACCGATTACTGGTACATAATCGAGTTGCGTGAGACAGGTAAGAGAATGGTAGGTCACTTCCTGCTGCGCAGATAGGATATCCAGTTGAATAATAAAAACACGAAAAACACGAGCTATGAGGTATTTAAGATGCACAAAACTGATCGGCAAGTTTGTAATTGGTACACTGTTATCAATTACAGCTTGCACCGTGAGCGCTCAGGAGTTCCCTATTTATAACCAGTATTACTTCAACTACTACTTGGTTAACCCGGCTTTGGCTGGCGCAAACGACTGCCACTATTTCATGCTTACTCACAAGCAGCAATGGCTCGGCATAGACGATGCGCCGTACACGACATCCCTGAGCTATCAGGGGCGTCTGCCACGTAATGTCGGTTTGGGAGCTTATATTTACAATGACGCCAATGGCTACTCCAGACAGCAAGCCGGCGAGTTAACAGTGGCTTACCACATTCCGCTCTCCGACGGAGCGAAATACAAGAAAGCCGTGAGCCGCGACCGTCAGTTGAGTTTTGCGTTGTCTGCTAAACTCTATAATTATGGAATTTCAGACAAGGCAGAGCTGCAGAAATTGGCTGAAGGCGACAAGGCAATGGAGGATCTCGACGATCTGCTCGCTTTCAATGTGAATTTGGGTGCATATTTCACTTCCTACGGCTTCTTCACAGGTTTGTCGATGACGAACCTTCTGGGAACAAAGATGCCTCACTACGAAGGAAAAATGGAGCCTCTTATTCCTATGACAGGATACTTCCTGCTGGGTAACGAGTTCATGCTGACTGATTTCGAGGGAATTGAGCCTTCGCTCATGTATATGTTCGATGTCAATGGTCACATGACTTTCGACATCAACCTCAAGTATTCCCGTTCTTCTATGCGTAACTCAGACTGGGCTTACTGGGTTCAGCTTGTGTTCAGACAGAATATAGACGACGGAGATTACGACACGCTCGACCTTGTTCCTGTGGCTGGTATGCAGTACAAGAAGTTCCACTTCGGACTTGCTTACGGCATTCAGCTGAACAGGTTGTACAGACACAATTACGGAACGTTGGAGCTGATGCTTGGCTACACATTGTGTCATACTCGTCGCTTCTGCCGCTAACGGCTTGAGGCAACACCTTAATTTCAGGCACTTTTCAGAAGTGTGATAATTTTTTGTTTGGTTAGAGAGGTTGCTGTGGCGCACACGGCAACCTCTCTTTTTTTGCGTTGCCTGGACTTTGATTCGTTATTAAACGCTCGGCAAGGCATTGATGTTCAGTGCGATGAGTGTGGTGGTTTTGTGCCAGCTCTTGCCTAATGGACAAAAAAGTAGGATGAAACGCTTGTAAACAACTGAGCCAGTTTGCTTTAGGCACAATGCAAAGACGGCGGCCTTGTGTAAAGGTCGCCGTCTTTGGTGTATGATTCTGTCGCTTGTTTTAGTTAGCCCTCTCGCTGAGGAACTTGATTCTGACGAATCTGATTTCCTCTTCAGTGTAGTCTTCTGGTCCGAGTTCGGTGATAGCGTCTTCGATGCTGTCGCTCTCGGCCTCTTTGAAGTACTCATAGACTTCTTCCACACGGTCCTCGTCCATGACGTCGTAGATGAAGTAATCTATGTTTATCTTGGTGCCTGAATCGACGATAGTCTCGAGTTCGTCGAGCAGCTCATCGATTTCGAGGTCGTGGTTAGCCGCGATGTCGTCGAGAGGTATCTTTCTGTCTATAGCCTGTATGATTGCTATCTTTTGCTTAGACTTGTTGGCCACGGACTTCACTCTTATGTCCTCTGGTCTTGTTATGTCGTTCTCCTCGACGTGTCTCTTGATGAGTTCCACGAACTTCTGACCGTATCTCTTGGCCTTTCCTGCGCCCACACCAGGTATGTTCTGCAGTTCGTCCAGATTGATAGGGTAGGATGTCGCCATAGCCTCGAGCGATGGGTCTTGGAATATGACGTATGGTGGCACTTTCAAGTCCTTAGAGACCTTCTTTCTGAGGTCTTTGAGCATAGAGAACAGGACTTCGTCGGCAGCGCCTCCGCCGGCTTTTATTGTCGGCATGTCGGTCTCCTCGTCCTCCTCGTCCATGTCTATGTTTTTCGAGATTTTGAATGATGTCGGCTTTTTCAGGAAGTCCTTGCCAGCCTTTGTTATCTTCAAAAGTCCGTAGTTTTCGATGTCTTTTGCGATGAATCCCGCGATCATAGCCTGGTGTATGATTGTGTCGAGGGTTCTTTCGTCTTGGTCAGGGAATGAGCCGAAACTGTCTAATTCGTCGTGCTCATGCGCTTCAATGTCCTTGGTCTTCTTGCCAAGCAGTATGCTGATAATATGTTCTGCCTTGAACTTCTCTTTCAGTTGTTCTACGAGTTCAAGAATCGTAATTAGTTCTTCTTTAGCTTCCACAGTTTTCTTTGGGTTTCGGCAGTTGTCGCAGTTTCCACAGTTGTCATCATTGTATTCCTCTCCAAAGTAATGCAACAATAATTTTCTGCGGCAGAGAGATGATTCCGCGTACGAAGCTGTCTCTTGTAGCAATTGTTTTCCTATTTCCTGCTCTGCTACAGGTTTGTTCTGCATAAATTTCTCTAACTTCTCAAGATCTTTCTTCGAGTAAAAAGCTATGCATTGTCCTTCTCCTCCGTCTCTTCCGGCTCTTCCTGTTTCCTGGTAATAACCTTCAAGGCTCTTCGGGATGTCGTAGTGTATGACAAATCTTACGTCCGGTTTGTCGATACCCATTCCGAAGGCGATTGTGGCAACGATAACGTTCACTTCTTCCATCAGGAACTTGTCTTGGCTTGTTGATCTGGTCTGCGAATCCATTCCTGCGTGATATGGGAGAGCCGATATGCCGTTTATGTTGAGCGTCTCGGCCAGTCCTTCCACTTTCTGTCGACTTAGACAGTAAATTATGCCAGATTTGCCTTCGTTTGCCTTTATGAATTTTATTATTTCTTTGTCAACGTTATTGTCCTTTGGTCTTACTTCGTAGTAGAGGTTAGGACGGTTGAACGAGGATTTGAAAATCGTAGCTTGTGGCATCTCAAGATTCTTGAGAATCTCGTGTTGTACCTTAGGAGTGGCTGTAGCAGTCAGTGCTATTATTGGCGCCGCTCCTATCTCGTTTATGTTTGTTCTGATTTTTCTGTACTCCGGACGGAAATCGTGTCCCCATTCCGAGATACAGTGCGCCTCGTCGATGGCATAGAACGAAATCTTTATTTGTTTCAGGAATTCTATGTTCTCGGCTTTAGTCAGTGACTCCGGCGCTACGTAAAGGAGTTTTGTCTTCTTGGAAAGAATGTCCTCTTTTACTTGCTCTATGGCTGCCTTCGAGAGCGAAGAGTTGATGAAGTGAGCGACTCCGTCTTCCTCAGAGAAGTTGCGCATCGCGTCCACCTGGTTCTTCATCAAGGCAATGAGTGGCGAAATGACAATGGCAGTGCCTTCCATAAGCAATGATGGCAGCTGGTAGCATAGTGATTTGCCTCCACCTGTCGGCATAAGGACGAAAGTGTCCTTGCCATCCATCAGGTTCTGGATGACCTTTTCCTGATTGCCCTTGAAGGTGTCAAAACCGAAGTTCTTCTTAAGGGCAGCTGTTAGTTCCACTTTTTTTGCCATAGATAATCAGAAAATTGTATAACAAATTTATACACCTTTCTCTTATAATCATAAGTAAAGGCGTTTTTTTTATTTATTTGGCATTCTTTTAAATATAATAATTGTTTTGAATGTGTTGTTTCCTGCTTGTGAGTGGCATTATATATTTTGCAGTCTCACAGCGTTGTCGCCGCTCATTTTCTCCTCGGCCTTCTTCTTTGTTATGGTCAGTGAGCTTATCTTCTTTGATGGCGTCTCGTACATGTCGTCCATTATTATCGACTCGACGATGGACCTGAGGCCTCTGGCGCCGAGCTTGAACTTTATCGCCATGTCAACGATGTACTCCAGTGCTTCCTCGTCAAATTTAAGCTTCACTCCGTCCATAGCGAACAGTTTTATGTACTGGTTCACTATCGAGTTTTTAGGCTCTGTCAATATTCGTCTCAATGCCTCGCGGTCAAGCGGATTCAGGTAAGTGATGATAGGCAGACGGCCTATTATCTCCGGTATGAGTCCGAATGACTTCAGGTCCTGAGGCGTTATGTATTGAAGCAGGTTGTCGCTTTTTATGTTGTCCTTGACGTCGTATGTGCCGTATCCGACCACGTGCGTGTTCAGTCTCGACGCTATTTTCCTTTCAATGCCGTCGAACGCTCCGCCGCAGATGAAGAGGATGTTCTGTGTGTTCACGGCAATCATCTTCTGCTCTGGGTGCTTTCTTCCTCCGTTTGGCGGCACGTTGACTATCGAGCCTTCAAGCAGTTTCAGCAGTCCTTGCTGCACGCCTTCGCCCGACACGTCGCGTGTGATGGAAGGGTTGTCGCCCTTGCGCGCGATTTTGTCGATTTCGTCGATGAAGACGATGCCTTTCTCCGCAGCCTTCACGTCGTAGTCTGCCACTTGGAGCAGTCTTGTCAATATGCTCTCGATGTCCTCTCCGACGTATCCAGCCTCTGTCAGCACTGTCGCGTCAACAATCGTGAACGGCACGTTGAGCTTCTTCGCTATGGTTCTTGCCAGCAGTGTCTTTCCTGTGCCGGTAGAGCCGACGAGCAGGATGTTCGATTTCTCGATTTCGACGTCGTCTTTGTCCTGCAGCAGTCTCTTGTAGTGGTTATAGACCGCCACAGACAGATATTTCTTAGCGTCGTCCTGTCCGATTACGTATTCGTCGAGGAACTCTTTTATCTCTTTTGGTTTAGGAAGCTCGTCTTTTTTTATGTCGAAGCTTTCCTCTTTTTCTCCTGCCGCAGTTTCTTCCAGTATGCTATGAGCGCTTTCTGCGCACTCGTCGCAGATGAACACGTTAGCTATCGGACTGCTCAGGAGCGTTCTCACTTGTCCTTCCTGTCTGCCGCAAAAAGCGCAGAATCTGTCGTTTTGACGTTTAGCCATGATTAGTTTACAGTGTTGCTTTTCGTCTTATTTCTTCTCTCTGAACAAGATGTTGTCAATCATGCCGTACTCCTTAGCCTCGGCTGAAGTCATCCAGTGGTCGCGGTCGGAGTCTTTCTCCACCTGCTCGAATGGCTTGCCTGAGTGCTCTGATATTATTGTGTAGAGCTCGGTCTTCAGTTTCTGGATTTCTCTTGCGGTGATTTCGATGTCCGAAGCCTGACCCTGCGCGCCTCCCATTGGCTGGTGAATCATCACGCGAGAGTGCTTCAGCGCCGCTCTCTTGCCTTTCTCGCCAGCCACCAGAAGCACCGCTGCCATAGAAGCCGCCATTCCTGTGCAGATAGTCGCCACGTCGCTCGAGATGTACTGCATAGTGTCGTAGATGCCAAGTCCGGCGTAAACAGAGCCGCCAGGAGAGTTGATGTAGATGGATATGTCCTTGCCTGGGTCTGCTGAGTCGAGATACAGCAGCTGGGCTTGTATCACGTTGGCGCTGTAGTCGTCAACCTCTGTTCCGAGGAAGATGATTCTGTCCATCATCAGACGTGAGAATACGTCCATCTGAGTGACATTGAGTTGTCTTTCCTCAAGGATGGATGGGGAAATATAGCTGTTTGTTATGGATGACGTGTATTGGTCCAACGCAAGTCCGTTGAGGCCAAGGTGCTTCGTCGCGAAATCTCTGAAATCGTTTCTCATGATAGTTGTTCTAAAGGAATTGTTATTGATAGTGTTTGTCCATTAGGTACTTTTTGCCCCGTAAGTGTCTGGACAAAAGGTGCGGAATGCCGAAAAATCCGTGCATACCTAAAACAAATTTAGCAAAATAATTTTGTTATAAACAAGAGAAAGGGGAGCGAAAAACATTTTTAATCTTTATTGTGACGCATATACAAACAAAAGACCTCAGAATCAGAGTCCTGAGGTCTTTTTATGAAGAATATGAAAAAAGTTTTATTTCTCGTCCTGGAGCAGTTTGTTGAAGTCGTCAAGAGAAATCTCCTTCTCGTCGAGCTTAGCAGCGCCCTTGATGATGGCGTTGATCTTCTCGTTGATTACTCCGTTGACCATGTTCTGGATAGCCTTCTGGTCTTTCTTCATGTCTGCTACGTATCCGTTCAGTATGTCGTCTGGAACGTTAGTCATGCCGTATTGAGCGAACTGTGACTTAGCGACCTTCTTTGCGAACTCCTCTATGTCCTTGTCCTCAACCTTTATGTCGTTCTCCTTAGCGATCTTCTCCTGAACGAGGTGCCATTTCAGTTCGTCGAGCATAGCAGCGAAGTCGGCGTCGAGCTTCTCCTGAGTCAGGTCCTTGTTTGTTGTCAATGCCCATCTCTTGAGGAATGCCTCTGGGAATGCAACCTTCTCGTTCTTCTTTATCAATGCCTTTCTTGCGTCGATGCTGAACTTGTAGTCTGCGTCGTCAACAAGTGTCTTCTGTATGTCAGCCTTGATCTTCTCCTTGAACTCAGCCTCAGACTTAACTGCGTCCTTGCCAAGCACCTTGTCGAAGAGCTCCTGGTTTACCTCAGCCTCAGTGTAGCGAGTGATCTCTGTTACAGTGAAGTTGAAGTCGGACTTGATGTCAGCAACCTCGTCCTTTGTCTTCTTGAGCAATGAGGCAACCTCAACGTCGTTGTTGTCGTAAGCCTTCTTAGGGTTGAACTTAACAACGTCGCCAACCTTAGCTCCGATGAATGCTTTCTTGTTCTTCTCGTCCTTGATGTACTTTGGGCTGAGGATAACGCCTTCTACGACTACGCCGCCTTCCTTCTCCTTCTTAGCAGACTCGAGCTCAACAACGTTGCCTTTGATAACGTCGTTCTCCTCAACTGCGTCAGCTGGAGTGTACTTTCCGAATCTTGAAGCGTAAGACTTGATCTGGTCGTCAACCATCTTGTCGTCAAGCTTGATGTTGTAGTAAGCGATCTTTGTCTTGCCGTCAACCTTAGCGTCAACCTCAGGAGCAAGGCCGAGGTCGAAAGAGAACTCGAACTCCTCGTCTGTAGCGAAGTTCACGTCCTTCTGGTTCTCGCTTGCCAATGGGTCGCCAAGTATGTTGATGTTGTTATCTTTGATGTATTTGTAGAGCTCGTCGGAAACGAGTTTGTTTATCTCCTCTACTACTAATTGTGTTCCGAACTGCTTCTTGATAAGGCTTGCAGGAACTTTTCCAGGACGGAATCCAGGCACGTTTGCTTTCTTGCTGTAATCCTTGATAGCCTTGTTTACTTTCTCTTCGTAGTCGCTCTTTACAATGTTGAATGTTAGAGTGGCGTTTAATGCATCTAAGTCTTTTCTAACGATATTCATCAGAATGATTTTTATTTAAATTGTTGTTATGTAATGTCTTATTGACTAAAATCGGACGGCAAAATTAATTAAAAAATAGATAACGACAAAAAAATGTATCTATTGGTCAGATTCTTCGATTGCGAAGCCTGCTTTTGTGATGTCGTTCCAGAAGTCAGGGTATGATTTTGACACCACATGAGGGTTTCTGATGTTTATGCTGCCGTTGGT
>JAGCQO010000034.1 GCA_017965125.1 Paludibacteraceae bacterium | reverse complement strand
CCAGGCGCTCCTAATGATGTGATGCTTGTGCTTGACGGCTCTACGGGCCAGAATGCTTTTGAGCAGGCAAAGCAGTTCTCGATAGCGACGGAAATAACATCGTTGGCTGTGACAAAACTCGACGGAACGGCGAAAGGAGGCGTTGTCCTCGGCATTTCCGACCAGTTCAGCATCCCAGTGAAGTATATCGTACTTGGAGAGGGCGTTGACGATTTGCGTTCTTTCGACAGAGATCAGTTTGTAGAAAGTCTGTTAGGTTAATAGAAAAGAAGGATGAAGGTTGATCTGATAACATTAGGATGCTCGAAGAATCTTGTTGACTCGGAGCGTTTGATGGGGCATCTTGAGCTTAATGGATACGAGGTGGAGCATGACCCCGAGGTGGCCGACGGCGAAATAGCCATAATAAACACTTGCGGATTCATACAAGACGCCAAGAAGGAGTCGATTGACATGATACTTGACTTCGCGGCACGTCGCAAGGCTGGCGACCTCAAGAAACTGATCGTGATGGGGTGTCTCTCGCAGAGATACCAGAAGGAGCTTGAAAAAGAGATTCCGGAAGTTGACAAGTTCTATGGAAAGTTCGACTTCATGGAGGTGATGAAATACCTGGGCAGAGGAAAGGAGTACAACAGCAAGGCAGGTGTGAACCGTAAGATAACAACGCCAAAGCACTATGCTTATGTGAAAGTGTCGGAGGGTTGCAACAGAATGTGTTCTTACTGCGCCATACCGATAATGACAGGCCGCTACAAGTCGAGAGCGATGGAGGAAATCGTCGAAGAGGTGGGGGCGCTTGTCTCAAACGGCGTGAAAGAGTTTCAGATAATAGCGCAGGACTTGTCGTACTACGGCGAGGACAAATATGGCGAAAACAAACTGGCCGAGCTCGTTAAGAGGTTGAGCGACGTAAACGGAGTCGAGTGGCTTCGTCTGCATTACGCTTATCCAGCCGGCTTCCCGAACGAACTGCTGAGCGTGATGAGAGAGAGGGAGAATGTCTGCAAGTATCTTGACATCGCCCTTCAGCACATAAGCGACAACATGCTTGTGAAGATGAGAAGGCACATAACAAAGGCCGAGACGCTTGATTTGCTTGACAATATAAGGGCTGAGGTTCCGGGCATACACATAAGAACAACGCTGATGGTGGGCCATCCGGGAGAGACTTCCGATGACTTCGATGAGCTGATGGAGTTTGTGAGGACGCAGCGTTTCGAGAGAATGGGGGCGTTTACGTACTCGGACGAGGACGGCACTTACTCCAGCGTGCATTACGAGGACGATGTGCCTCAGGAGGTTAAAGAAAAGAGGCTTGACAAGATAATGGACCTGCAGAGCGTCATTTCGGAAGAAATCAATGCTGGCAAGGTGGGTAAGGTGATGAAAACGATTATAGACCGCAAGGAGGGCGATTATTACGTGGGACGCACCCAGTTCGATTCGCCAGAGGTTGACCCAGAGGTGCTTGTCAAGAGTGCCGACAAACTTGTTGCGGGCGATTTCTACGATGTGAAAATCACAGGCGCGGAAACGTATGATTTGTACGGTGAAATCGTGAAATAGAGTAGGAAAAAATCAAGAAACGTCTTTGATTTTTATATTAAAAATATTAACTTGCGTTTCGTTAATAAAACACCAAGGCATTGAATAGCAAAAAATTACAGGAAAGCATCGCGGAAGACGCAAACCTTTCGTTGGAAAAGGTTGATAAGCTTATGGAAACTATGGTGGACGTTATGCTCGGACAGCTGAAGGACGGCACGTCGGTTAGTTTCCAGGGTTTTGGCGCGTTTGAGGTAAGGAGGAAGGCGCAGAGACTGTCGGTGAATCCATTGACTAAGAAGCGTACGATAATTCCTCCGAAGCAAGTTCTTGTGTTCAGAACAGGAAATACGTACAAAGACAAGATAAAAGACTTACCACGCAACAATGAGTAAGGAAAAGAATAAAATATCAATACAGGAACTGCTTGCGGAAATCGCGGCTGGTTCGGGATGTGACAGAAGAGAAGTTGACTCTTTTGTCAGATCTTTTGTCAATGTTCTGGATAAAGGCATAGTCGAGGACGGCGTTGTGAAAATCAAAGGATTCGGAACGTTGAAGTTGCAATGGAACGAGCCAAGAAAGAGCGTCAATGTAAGAACTGGTGAGGAATATGTGATTCCTGGTCATAATAAGCTCGTGTTTGCGCCAGAAGCCAATGTCAAGGAGATGATAAACGAAAAGTACGCGGAGATGAAGGCGATGGACGTGAATGACGGCGTGGGCAATGATGAGAATGAGCAGCTGGCGAAACTGCACAGCCAGGCGCTTGAAATAAAGGATTTGCTGGCTGACTTTAACAAGAAGGTTGAGAAGAAGGAAGATAAGGCTGAGACGGTAGAAAGGAAAGAGGAGGTTAAGGAAGAGGTTTCTGTGAAGGAAGAGATCGTTGCTACGGCGCCAGTCGTGGTTGCTGAGGAAAAGGCGGGGGAGAAGGAATACGTGACTGCCGGAGGCAATGAGGCTGTGGGCGTTGTTGCAGGCAACGATGATTATGTGGCGCCGGCTCCGATAGAGATTTATGAGACAGGCGAGAGGAAAGTGCCGCTCGTGAAGAAAAAGAAGTATTCGAAAGTGATAGACTGGATACTGATTGCGTTCCTTTTGGTGAGCCTTTGCGGCGTGATATTCTATATCGAGAAGGAGACAAGCTGCTTCTCGTCGTTCTTCGGCAAGGAGTACGCTGATATTAAGCAATACATAAGCGAATTCGGCGCAGACGAGGAGGAAAACAAGGAACTGGAAAGACAGCAGGCTAAGGAAAGGGCTCAGAAAGCGGCATTACAGGCGAGAGAGAAAGAAAAGCGTGCAAATGCCGAGAAGACAGGCATCTCTGATTCTGTGAAGTATGAGCCGGTGGAGATAACAAAGCCGAAGACTGTCGAGCAAAAAGAGCCTGCGGCTGAGAATAATGCCGATAAAAAGGAGAAGGCAGCAAGCAAGAATGCTTCTCCAGCAAAAGCGGAGAGTGGCGAGGTCCTGGCTACCGTAACTATAGGCAAAGGCGACAGACTGACTATACTCGCAGAGAAATATTACGGTCACAAGGACTACTGGGTATATATATATGAGGCGAACAGGGGCGTAATAAAAAATCCGGATGCGGTATCGTCGGGCATGACATTGAAAATACCAAAGCTCGGAAGCGACAAGGTGGATGTGAACAATCCGCAGACACTGACGAAGGCGAAAGAGCTTGCGAAACAGTATTTGAAGAAGTAGAAAAATCGGGACGAGAAGCAAAATTCGAGTCCCTTTTTTTCGTGATTTGACCTGATGTAAATTAGGTTATATATTTAGAAGATTTAACGAATAAAGACTGATAAAAAGGATATTTGAACGTTACTTTTGTAGTAACGAAAACAGAAAAAAGGTAAAAGTCAAACATAAATTATGGAAACAAATCAGACTGTTGATATCAGAGAGCTAAACGAAAGAATAGAACGTCAGAGCTCGTTTGTTGATGCCCTTATGATGGGTATGGATAAAAACATAGTTGGCCAGAAACATCTTGTGGAGGCTCTTCTCATCGGACTTTTGGCTGATGGCCACGTCTTGCTGGAAGGTGTGCCAGGATTGGCGAAGACGCTTGCGATAAAGACTTTGGCAAGCCTTATAGATGCCGATTTCAGCAGAATACAGTTCACTCCGGACTTGTTGCCAGCCGATGTGCTCGGAACAATGATTTACAGCCAGAAAACAGAAGAATTCAACATAAGAAAAGGACCTATCTTCGCTAATTTCGTTTTGGCGGATGAGATAAACCGTGCTCCGGCAAAGGTGCAGAGTGCATTGCTCGAGGCCATGCAGGAAAAGCAGGTGTCTATAAGCGAGACAACTTTCGAGTTGCCTAATCCGTTCTTGGTTCTTGCGACACAGAACCCGATAGAGCAGGAAGGAACATATCCGCTGCCAGAGGCGCAGGTGGACCGTTTCATGCTCAAGGTTGTGGTTAATTACCCAAAGAAAGAGGAAGAAAGACTGATTATGCGCCAGAACATGAACGGCAATAATACGGCCATTTCTCCAGTCCTGAAGCCAGAAGACATCATAAACGCAAGAAAGGTGGTGAAGGACGTTTACATGGATGAAAAGATAGAAAAATACATTGTGGACATCGTGTTCGCCACAAGAAATCCTGAAGAATACGGCTTGAAAGAGCTGAAGAACCAGATTGCGTTCGGTGGTTCGCCAAGAGCGACAATCAACTTGGGATTGGCTTCAAGAGCCTACGCATTCATCAAGAGAAGAGGCTATGTCGTGCCTGAGGACGTGAGAGCCGTTTGCTATGACGTGTTGCGCCACAGAATCGGCTTGAGCTACGAGGCAGAGGCCAACAATGTGTCTTCGGAGGAGATAATAAGCGAAATCCTGAATGCTGTTGAAGTGCCTTAATGGGCAAGATGATTTGAGGAAAGCACGCAAACGATGGAAGCAGTAGATTTAATAAAGAAAGTTCGCCAGATCGAGATAAAGACAAGAGGATTGTCTAATCACATCTTTGCTGGTGAATACCATTCTGCGTTCAAGGGAAGGGGAATGACGTTCTCGGAAGTCCGTGAATATCAGTACGGAGATGATGTGCGTAACATCGACTGGAACGTGACTGCGCGTTTCAATCGTCCTTATATCAAGGTTTTTGAGGAAGAAAGAGAGATGACCGTGATGCTCCTGATAGACATATCGGGAAGCCGCGAGTTCGGTACGCGTGTGAGGACAAAGAGGGATATGATAACCGAGATAGCCGCGACGTTGGCATTCTCCACGATACAGAATAACGACAAGGTCGGAGTCATATTTTTTTCCGATAAAATAGAGAAATTCATTCCGCCTCAAAAGGGAAGGAAGCATGTCCTTCACATAATCAGAGAGCTGATAAACATAGAGTCGGAGAGCGGCAGAACGGACATAGGAAAGACTTTGGAGTATTTCTCGAACGTCCAGAAAAAACGTTCTACGGCATTCCTTATTTCCGATTTCATCGACGAGAAGGATTATAGCGATGCGATAACTATAGCGTCAAGAAAGCACGATTTAATCGGACTTCAGGTTTACGACAACATGGAAATGGAGATACCGAATGTAGGATTGCTGAAGCTCCATGACTCCGAGACAGGCGAGGAGATATGGATCGACAGCAGCGACAAGCGTTTGCGTATGAATGTGAGGAACAAGTGGGGCGAGGCTCAGTGCAAGCTGGAGCAGCTGCTCGCAAAGAACGGAGTTGACCATGTGTCTATAAGCACTTCCGAGGATTATGTGAAATCGCTGATGAAACTCTTTAGATTAAGAAGTTAGTCGTATGTTTTTGAATAGCAAGAAAATAATAACTTTACTTATAAACATTGCCGCTGGGGTGAATGTTTTTGCCGGTCAGGTGGTCGTGAAAGCGAGCATAGACTCTGCCAAGATAAAAATAGGCGAGCAGGCAAGAATAACACTCAGCGTGACGAAGAGCAAGAACGACAATGTTGTGTTCCCGGCTTACACAGACACGCTTGGCGACGGCATTGAGGTCGTGGGCATAACCAACCGCGACACGACAAAAATCGACGATGAAATGGAGAGCATTTCCCAGCAAATCGTCGTCACTTCATTTGATTCGACATTGGCCATAATAAAGCCGTTTGTTTTCGTTTGCAACGGCGATTCGCAAATGACGGAGGAGCTGTCGCTGAAGGTGATACCTGTGCAGGTTGACACAACAAAGAACGACCTCAAGGACATAAAACCGATATATTCGGCTCCGATAGACTGGCGCGGTATTCTGCTTACGGTGCTGCTGGTGGTCGCTATACTTGCGGCATTGACAGGCTTGTGGTTCTTGTACAGGAAATATCGCAAGAAGAAAGGAGAAACTGTCGAAGAAAAGGTGATAATCCCAGAGAATCCATATCTGATAGCCATAAAGAAACTTGACGAGATAAAGAGCGAAAAGGTATGGCAGAAGGGACTTTTGAAGAGGTATTACACCGATGTGACGGATGTGTTGAGAGAGTATGTGAAGTTCCGCTTCAGCATTGACGCTCCGGAGATGACATCAGACCAGATATTGGACAGCCTTGCCGTCAATGAAAAGTTCGGTGAATGCGAGGAAAAAGACACTGTCATCAAGGATCTGAAGGAAGTGCTGCATATAGCTGACTTGGTGAAGTTCGCGAAGTGGATGCCGTCGTTCAGCGACAATGACAGAATCATTTCTGTGGCATACGATTTCATCGAGAAAACAAAGCCTGAAGACGCTTCGGGCAAAAGCGACAGTGTGAAACAAGAAGAGAAAGGACTTGAGTAGCAAAAAACTCGAAAGAAAGAGAACGTTATGACATTCCATAATCCATTAATCCTATTATTGCTCATACTTATTGTTCCTATCGTGTTCTGGTATGTTAAACGCCACGCGATAAAGGAGCAGTCCGTAAGAATGTCTTCGATAGCCTCATACAAAGGCATCGGCAGCACATGGAAGGTCAGGATGAGACATCTGCCTTTTGTGTTGAGGATGCTGGCGTTTGCCCTTGTGGTCATAGTGCTGGCTCGTCCGCAGTCGTCGAACAGCTGGCAGAACAGAACAAAGGAGGGCATCGACATAATCATGACGATGGACATTTCCGGCACCATGTTGGCTGAGGACCTGAAGCCAAACCGTCTGAAGGCAGCCAAGAACGTGGCCATCGATTTCATCAAGAATCGTCCGAACGACAATATCGGCCTTGTCCTGTTTGCAGGCGAGAGCTTTGCTCAGTGTCCGCTGACGAACGACCATAACGTCCTCATAAACCTGTTCAACTCGGTTGACTACGGAATGCTTTCCGACGGAACGGCTATCGGTCTGGGACTGGCGAATGCCGTAGGCAGACTGAAGGACAGCAAGGCGAAGTCGAAGGTCGTGATATTGCTGACCGACGGCTCGAATAACGCCGGCGACATATCGCCTGAGACGGCTGCTGACATAGCCGCGAAGATGGGCGTCAGAGTCTATTCCATAGGTGTGGGAACGAGAGGCAAGGCGCCGTTCCCAATCGACACACCGTTCGGAATACAGTACCAAGAGATAGATGTTGACATAGACGAGCCGATGTTGCGAAAAATCGCAGAAAAGACAGACGGAAAGTACTTCAGAGCGACAGACAACAAGAAGCTGAAGGAGATATACGAGGAGATAGACAAAATGGAGAAAACAAAGATAGAAGTGCAGGATTTCAGCCGCAAGAACGAGGCCTATCTGCCATTCGCTTTGCTGGCGCTGCTGTGCATTTTCTCTGAGGTTGTGTTGAGAAAGACGTTGTTTGACAGAATTCCGTAAAAAGAAAAGACCATGTTTAGATTCGCAAATCCAGAATATTTATACTTGTTGCTGTTGCTGCCCGTTGTGTGTGCGGTGCTGTGGTATTCGCACAGAAGAAAACGTGGCTTGGTGAAAAAGATAGGCGACAAGAGTCTTCTTCTGATGCTGGTGCCAGATTATTCGTCGGCAAGACGCAAACTGAAGTTAGGCTTGATATTGACTGCAATGGTGCTGACTATCATCATGATAGCCCGTCCGCAATTCGGCTCAAAGATAGAGAACGTCAAGCGTCAGGGCGTCGAGGTGATATTCGCGCTTGACGTGTCTAACTCCATGATGGCAGAGGACGTGACGCCCAACAGACTGGAGAAGGCGAAGCGAATGATGATGCAGCTGATAGACGCTCGTGGCAACGACAAGGTCGGACTCATCGTCTTCGCAGGCGACGCGTACATTCAGATACCGATAACCAGCGACTATGTGTCGGCAAAAATGTTCATGTCGTCGATAAACACATCGTTGGTGCCAACCCAGGGAACATCCATAGGCGAAGCGATTGACCTCGCCACAAGGTCGTTCGGCGGTCAGGACGAGGACAGCGGCGAGAAGGCGAAGGTCGGCAGGGCCATCATCGTCATAACCGACGGCGAGAACCATGAGGACGACGCCGTAGAGGCCGCAAAGATGGCTGCGTCAAAAGGCATAATCGTCAATGTCGTGGGAATCGGAAGTCCGGAAGGCGCGCCGATACCGCAGCAAGGGCTCATGTCGTTTAAAAAGGACGAGAACGGCGACGTCGTCATAACCAAGCTGAACGAGCAGATGTGTGTGAACATAGCAAAGGCAGGCAACGGAATATACGTGAGAGTTGACAACTCGAACAACGCCCAGAAGGTCATAGAGAAAGCTCTCGACACGATGGCGAAGTCGGATGTCGAGTCCAAGGTTTATTCAGAGTACGACGAGCAGTTCCAGGTTTTCGCGTGCCTGATTCTGTTGCTCCTTGTGGCAGAGTTGTTCATATCTGAGAAGAGGAACAAATTCTTTGACAACATAAAGATATTTGGCGATGACAAGAAGAAGTAGAGTAATATTGGCGATTGCGTTGGCTTGCGTTTCTCTTTCCGTCTATTCGCAGGAAGAGTACAAGGACATACGCTCTGGAAACAAGGCCTACGAGAGCGATAAGTTCACCGAGGCGGAAATAGAATACAGGAAAGGACTCTCGAAGAACAGCAAGTCTTTCGAGGCGAACTTCAACATAGGCAATGCGCTTTATAAGCAAGGAAAATACAAAGAAGCGATAGAGTTTTACCAGAAAGCCGGCACACTTGCGTCTAAGGACGAGGACAAGGAGCGTCTGTCGAATTCGTTCCACAACATAGGCAACGCGCTTTACAAGCTGGATGAATATGACAAGAGCATTGAAGCTTACAAGAACTCGCTGAAGCTGAACCCGAAGTCCGACGACACGCGCTACAACCTTGCGCTGGCGAAAGCGAAGCTGAAAAAACAGCAACAGCAGCAAAACAACCAGAACAAGGACAAGCAGCAGCAAAAAGACCAGCAGAACCAGAATCAAAACCAGAACCAGCAACAGCAGGATCAGCAAAACCAGCAGCAAAAGCAGAAGCAGCAGCAAAATGACAACAACATGAGCAAGGAACAGGCTGAGCAGATTCTGAAAGCGTTAGAACAAGACCAGAAGAATGTTCAGGACAAGGTTCAAGGTCAAATGAAAAGAGGCGGAAAACGAAGATTAGAAAAGGATTGGTAATATGAAATTGAAGCATAAAAATAAGATGTTAACGGCATTGGCAGTATCGTTGATGATAGCTGTCAATGCCTTTTCTGTTACATTCAAGGCATCGGCTCCGAGGTCGGTAGTGGTCGGCGAGCCGTTCCAACTGTCGTATCTGTTGAACGACCGTGGCGGTCAGAACTTGAACAAGCCGGAGGTCAGTCCGTTCGAGGTCATCGCAGGTCCGTACACATCAACGTCGTCGAGCGTGCAGATTGTAAACGGCACAGCGACATCATCGTCGTCCGAGAGATACACATACACGCTCGTGGCTCGCAAGACAGGTACATTCACATTGCCTGTGGCGACCATCACTTGCAATGGCGAAAGGCTTTCGTCTAACGCGTTGAAGATAAATGTGTTGCCGGCAGGAGACAACAGCGGCAATTCAAATTCCAATGCAGGACAGCACAACTCAAACGCGGCTCCACAGTCGGCTTCGGCAGCGTCGGGAAGAGGCGAGGCGCAGTTGAACGGCGAGAATGTTTTTGTCCGTGCGATACCTTCAAAGACAAAGCTTTACGAACAAGACTGTTTGCTTATAACATACAAACTGTATTCTTTGGTGGATGTGCTGAGGTCGCAAGGCGCAAAAGTGCCTGACTTCAACGGATTTATGAAGCAGGAGATGCCTCAGGACAAGAATCCGCAAATGCAGCTTGAGCATTACAATGGCAAAAACTACATGACCGTGACATTGTATCAGGCGCTGCTTTATCCTCAGCATTCGGGCAGGCTGACTATAAGTCCGTTCTCATTCGATTTGGTCTTCAGGCTTCATAACAGAAGCAACGACTTTTTCTCAAGTTTCTTCGATTCATACAAGGATGTGCAGAAGACCATTTCTTCCGGCAGCGTCGCTATAAATGTTGAGCCGTTGCCAGGAAACAAGCCTGCGAATTTCTCCGGCGGAGTGGGCTCATTCGACTTCAAGTCGTCGATCTCAAGCTCGAATGTGTCTGTAAATGACCCAATAACACTGAAATACACAATCTCCGGAACAGGAAACCTCAAGTTGGTGAAGAATCCGGAAGTGGAGTTCCCAGCCGACTTCGAGACATACGACCCAAAGGTCAACAACAACTTCAAGACCAGCCAGGGCGGCGTGTCCGGCAGCAAGACAGTGGAGTTCTTGCTCATACCTCGTAGTGCCGGCGACTTCAAGATACCTTCGTACGAGTTCTCGTATTTCGATGTTAAGTCGCATTCGTACAAGACGATAAGAACGCAGGAGTATAGCATCCACGTGTCGAAAGGCGCAGGAGGCAATGGTGTGGCTATGGCGAATTACTCGAACCAGGAGCAGTTGAAGATGCTTGGTCAGGACATAAGGTATGTGCACACGAAAGAGCCTGATTATGAGGTCGTGGGCGATTATCTGCTTGGCAGTGTCAGATACTGGATTGCGATTCTGTTGTCGCTGGCTGGTGCGTGTGCCGCATTCTTTGTGCTGAGAAATTACTTCAAGATAAACTCCGACGAGACACTCAGAAAGAATAGAAAAGCCAACAAGGTGGCTACGAAGAGACTGAAGACCGCTAACGGTTTCATGGCTTCGGGCGACAAGGAGCAGTTCTACAACGAGGTGCTCAGAGCTATGCTTGGTTATGTCTGCGACAAGTTCTCGATACCTCAGTCGGAGCTCACGAAAGAGAACATCGGCGAGAAGCTGGAGGCAAACTCTGTCAATCAGGAGGACGTAGCCGACTTCTTGGATGTACTGGATACATGCGAGTTCGCGAGATATTCTCCTTCGGCTGGCGCAGAGATGGCTGGCGTTTACGAGAAGGCGATCGACGTGATTTCAAGAATACAACAAAACGTAAAATAGGAATGACTTTATGAAGAAGCTGATTTTTATATCAATAACGCTTTTGTTCGGATTAAACATACATGCCGAGGATGCAGCCTCGTTGAGCGAGAAGGCAGAGCAGGCCTACAAGAACAAGGAATATGCTGCGGCAACGGAGATTTACGAGAGCATGCAGACCGAGGACAAACTGTCGGCTGACGTTTGTTACAACTTGGGCAACTGCTATTATCGCCAAAACCAGATAGCCAAAGCGATTCTGTACTACGAGAGGGCGCTTCTGATTGAGCCAGGAATGACCGACGCGCGCGAGAACCTCATCATAGCAAACGGCAAGAAGCAGGACAAGATAGATGAGGTGGGAGAGTTCTTCCTCACTCGATGGCTCAACAAGCTGGCGAACATCGCAAGCAGCGATTCGTGGGCTGTTACGAGCATTGTGTGCTTTGTCCTGGCACTGGTCTTTGTGCTTGGTTATTTGTTCTTGAAGAACCTTTTGTTCAGGAAGATAGGATTCTTCGGGGCAATCGTTCTGGCACTCGTGTTTGTTATGTCGGTATTCTTCTCTAACAGGCAGAAACAGAGACTCATAAACAGAGAATATGCCATAGTGATGTCGCCAAGCGTGACTGTGAAGAGCACTCCTGACGATAACGGAACAAGCCTCTTCGTGATACATGAGGGAACGAAAGTGAAGATACAGAGCGTGCTCGACAACTGGATTGAGGTGAAACTCTCGAACGGAAGTGTCGGCTGGATGCTGTATTCCGATGTAGAAAGAATTTAATCATAAACAAAAGCGCTTACGCCAATGACCGACGATGTAAAAGCAAGAATAGAGGCTCTGAGAAAGGAACTCCATGAGCATAACTACAACTACTATGTGTTGTCGCAGCCAGTGATAAGCGACTATGACTTTGACCAGAAACTGCGTGAGTTGCAGGATTTGGAGAATGCCCATCCGGAGTTCTACGACCCGAACTCTCCGACGCAGAGAGTGGGCAGCGATGTGAGCAAGGAGTTTCGCCAGGTCAAGCATAAATATCCGATGTTGTCGTTGGGCAACACGTATTCCAAAGAAGAAGTCCAGGACTTTTTGCTTCGTGCGAAAAGGTTTATCAATCAGGACATTGAGGTGGTGTGCGAATTGAAGTTCGACGGCACATCCATATCCTTGACATACAAGGACGGAAAGCTTGTTCAGGCGGTGACGAGAGGCGATGGCGAAAAGGGCGACGACGTGACCGACAATGTGAGGACAATCCGCAGCATTCCGCTGAGCCTGCCTAAGGGCGACTATCCAGACGAATTTGAGATAAGAGGCGAGATACTGATGCCTTGGAGCGTCTTCGAGCAACTGAACAAGGAGCGAGAAGCGCAGGAGGAGCCGCTTTTCGCCAATCCGAGAAATGCCGCCAGCGGAACTCTGAAGCTGCAGAATTCTCAGGAGGTGGCAAAGCGCCGTCTTGACGCGTACCTTTACTTTGTGCTTGGCGAGAACGTCGGCGGCGAGACGCATTACGAAATGCTTCAGAAGGCGAAGTCGTGGGGATTCAAGGTTTCTGACGCCGTGAAAGTGGCGAAGAGCGTTGACGAGGTGATGGACTATAT
>JAGCQO010000238.1 GCA_017965125.1 Paludibacteraceae bacterium | reverse complement strand
CAAATGGAATGCCATATATATATTTCCTCCTTTTTTTATTTTATATTTTTATCTACTAATCAAATTCACAATTATTTATTTATAACTCTCATAAAATTATATTCTTCTGGTTTGATTTTAGATCCATCAACAAATCCGCTATACATTCCTTTCATGAGAGCAGTGCTTGATTCATAGATTTGTAATCTTTGTAATGAATCAAAAAATTCACAAACCCCAACCTCTTTAAGTTCATGAAGTTTATATTTAGTTCCAGGATGATTTATAAAAGAACTAATTTACTGCCATACTTGTGGCTGCTGGCTTTTCGTCGGGAGTCGCCAAGTGTCTGAAACGTGAGCGAGACAAGTTCGGCGGTTTTGTGAACGAGGGGCAGGTGCGTGAGGCTTTGAAGTGGATGTCGAACAAGGAGCAGGTCGAGGATATAGTTTCGCACTTGAGAATCGACGTGGGCAAGGTTCGTAAAATAAACGTCAATACCGCATCAATAGACCGACTCAGGTCTCATCCGTATATCAATTTCAACCAGGCGAAAGCCATCTTTGAATACCGCCGCACCTACGGCCGCCTGACTTCAATCGACGACCTGCGCAAGGTTGAGGACGCGAGCATCACGCCAGACTTCATTGAGAGGGTGAGGCCTTATCTTGAGGCGAGGTAAAAAAGAAGACAAGCCTTCCTGACCAAAAACAAAACCCGCAAGGGGAGACACGAGCTCGATCGGAAAAGGCTTGCCTTTTGTGTTATGAAAGAAAACATCACAAATCTCAGGCTGATTCTAACGCTTTGTCTCTTCCCTGATTTGTAATTGTGCGAAATATAGAGATATATTTTCGGATTCCTCGCACGAAAGTATATGTTTTACAATATGTTATGATGTTAATAAAAGGCATGGCGCACTTTCCGGTTGCTGCGCTTCGACTACGCTCAGCAACCAGAGGCGAAGGACGGCATTCATATTTGCTTGATTTAAATACAAACAAAAAAATCCCGACTCAAACGAGCCGGGATTTCTATTTGCGAATAAGTGTTGTTCTTTACTTGCGAGCGTAAACTCTGATCCAGTCGAACTTCACAACGCTCTCGCCACCAGCGTTCTGCGCGTTGATGAACGATGTGATGGCAAGGTGCATTGCCTTGTCAGGCACGTTGCTTGTCACTTTCTTTACGACTACGTTGTTCACCTTCCAGATGATTTCTCTGTCGTTCCACTCGAGAGTGTAGATGTAGTAATCCTCTGGGTTGATTCCCTTGATTATCTCGCGGTCGATAGTGCCGTTTGAGTTGTTGCAAACGCCTACGCTCAGCTTCTTGCCGTTGAACGAGAAGATGTTGATGTGAGGAATCATACCGTCGGTGCCGAGCCAGAATGAGTGGCTCACGTCGGCTCTCTTGTCGATTTTTATCTTCGCCTGTATCTTTCCGTATCTCTGGCTGAATGCCTCACCAGTGTTGATGTTTCCTGATGTGAATGCCATTGGCTTGACGAGGAAACCTTTCTTTGCGTCCCACACGAGTGTCTCAGCCTGCTGGAGCTTTGTGATTACGCTCAGCGCGCCGTTCACGAAGATGTTCTGACCCTCGGTGTAGGCCTGCTTGTCGTTAGGGAATGAGTATATCTTTTTCAAAGCCTGCGCTCTGTTGAAGAATCCGTGCTTCCACTGCGAGTTGAGCGCTGTGCCCTCGAACTCGTCCTTGAAAGTTAGAACCCACTTGTTCAGTGCCTCGAACTTCTTAGGGTCTGTATGCTCGTAGAATGCGATGTCGTCGGTCTTCTTCAGCTCGTAGAAACGCTGCTCTTTCTGATACTCCTCGGTCTTCTGCCATCTGTGCTTGTCTTCCCACCAAGCTTTGTTCTTCTGGAACTCCTCGGTGTTGACCTTAGCCTTCAGTTCTTCGAATTCCTTTATAGAGTATGAGCCCTTGAGTCCCTCGTAGTTCTGGTATGCCTTTGACTTCTCGAAGCTCTTGAGTCTTTTCAGACGCTCGTCGGCCTGCCAGATCTTTGGGTCGCCCAGTTTTGTGTACTCAGGTGAAGCCTTGAACGCCTCATACTCCTGAAGTTCCGCGCTGCCCAGAGTCTCGTAGTAACTCTTTATCTTCCAGCTGGAATTGAGTTTTTCAAACTTGCGTGAATCGCGATACTCCTCGGTATCCTTGAACTTGCGATTCTGCAGTGTCTTTTTCTTGTCTTTGAATGCTGCTGACTGCACGAGCTCAAACAGAGCTGTGTACTCCTTGAGCTGCTCGGAAGTCTGGATGTCGCAGTATCTCTTGTAATCTGCAAGCAACTGTCCCTCCTGCTTCTCGAACTTCTCAGTCTTAGTCAGTCCTCCAAAGATTCTTTTAAATAATAAATTCATCTTTTGTTGAATTTGATAAAACTATGTTTGTTTAAAGAATGTCTATTCATTCAAACGCAAATCGTCGCGTTTTGTTGTGTATTAGGTGTCGATGTTTGCGTAAATAGCGTTCTCCTCGATGAACTGGCGTCTTGGCTCCACGTCGTCGCCCATGAGCATAGAGAAGGCTCTGTCTGCGGCAGTGGCGTTCTCGATAGTCACTTGCTTGAGCGTTCTGTTCTCTGGGTTCATTGTTGTGTCCCAAAGCTGGTCCTTGTTCATCTCACCGAGACCTTTGTATCGCTGTACCTTTGAGCCTTCGCCGTATGTCTGCAGGAACAGGTCTCTTTGCTGGTCGGTCCAGCAGTATTCCACCTTGTTTCCCTTCTTGCACATGTAGAGCGGAGGAGTAGCTATGTACAGGTATCCCTTTTCGATGAGGTCCTTCATGTGGCGGAAGAAGAATGTCATGATGAGTGTTGCGATGTGGCTTCCGTCCACGTCGGCATCGGTCATGACGATTATCTTGTGGTATCTGAGCTTGGAGTCGTTCAGCGCCATTGAGTCCTCCTCGGTTCCTATGGTCACGCCAAGCGCAGTGTAGATGTTTCTGATTTGCTCGCTTTCAAGCACCTTGTGCTGCAGTGCCTTCTCCACGTTGAGGATTTTACCTCTGAGCGGAAGGATGGCCTGGAACATTCTGTTACGTCCCTGCTTTGCTGTACCGCCTGCAGAGTCTCCCTCGACGAGGAATATCTCGGCTTCGGCTGGGTCCTTTGTTGTGCAGTCAGCCAACTTGCCAGGCAGTCCGCCGCCAGAAAGCGGAGACTTACGCTGTACGTTCTCGCGTGCCTTACGTGCCGCAAGACGTGCCGATGCTGCTAAGATTACCTTCTCGACGATTCTCTTTGCCTCGGCTGGGTGCTCCTCAAGGTAGTTTGTGAGTGCTTCGCCCACAGCCTTGTCCACGATACCCTTTATCTCGTCGTTGCCGAGCTTTGTCTTGGTCTGACCCTCGAACTGAGGCTCTGCCACCTTGACCGAGATAACGGCTGTCAGTCCCTCGCGGAAGTCGTCGCCGCTGATTTCAACCTTTGCCTTCTCAAGCATCTTGTTGTCGTCGGCGTACTTCTTGAGAGTTCGTGTCAGTGCGGTACGGAAACCAGCAACGTGTGTTCCGTGCTCTATTGTGTTGATGTTGTTGACGTATGAGTGAAGGTTCTCGCTGTAAGAGGTGTTGTAAACCATAGCCACCTCGACAGGAGTTCCGTACTTGTCTGTGTTTATGTGGATTACGTCCTTGATGAGCTTCTCGCGGTTCTCGTCGATGAACTCAACGAACTCGCTAAGACCCTTGTCGGAGAAGAACTTGTCGGACTTGTGCTGGTCCTTGAGCTCCTCTATCACGTTGCCCTCGCTGTCGGTCTGTGGACGCAGGTCGGTGAGTGTGATGTTTATGCCGGCGTTGAGGTAGCTCAGCTCGCGCAGTCTTCCTGCCAGCATGTCATAGTGATATACAGTGTCTTTGAAGATTGTGTTGTCTGGGTGGAATGTGACTGAAGTTCCGGTCTTGTCGGAAGTTCCGATTTCTGTCACTGGGTTTTGAGGCTTTCCGCAGCTGTAGTCCTGTGCGAAGCGTTTGCCTTCACGGCATACCTCGACGTGCATTCTGTCTGAAAGCGCGTTCACGCAGCTCACGCCGACTCCGTGCAGACCGCCGGATACTTTATATGTGCTCTTGTTGAACTTACCTCCGGCGTGCAGCACTGTCATTACGACCTCGAGAGCAGATCTTTTCTCCTTCTCGTGCATGCCCACAGGAATACCACGTCCGTCGTCAACGACAGTTATGGAATTGTCCTCATTTATGAATACGTCGATATTTTTGCAGAAGCCTGCCATTGCCTCGTCGATAGAGTTATCGACAACCTCGTTTACCAAGTGGTGCAATCCTTTCAGACCGACATCACCGATGTACATGGCAGGACGTTTACGTACAGCCTCGAGACCCTCAAGCACTTGAATACTATTGGCTCCGTAGCTTTCTTGTTCTTTGATTTCTTCGCTCATTCTTCGTTTTGTTTGTTTCTTGTGTAAGTCGGCCGGCGTTTGCCTTCCTTTGACTTGCCGCCAATGAAAGGGCGTTTTGTCAGCCTTATAAATCAAGCAAATATAATAATTATTTGCTTTTCTGCCAAATCAAAAGACTTTAGTGATGCTGTGCTTTGCCCAAATACTTATCTTTGTGATAAGGAATTTGAGTTTTGAATAAACCGGAATAAACAAAAAACACGATATTTTATGAAACTGAAGAAGAAACAGCGTTCGCAACGCACAGAGAAGACTCGCAGCGGCCGTCCGAAGGGCATGCCGAAGTCGAGCAAGAAGGGCTTGAATCGCAAGCAGCTGGAGGTGGCGTTGCTGGATGTTATGCGCGATAATCCGACTGTGGCTTTCAACTACAAGCAGATTTCCTCTGCCATCGGTGCGAAGTCGCTCAGCGAAAGGCAGTTGGTCATATCCATCCTTGACGCATTAGCGGCCAACGAGACGGTTGACGAGGTGGAGCGCGGAAAGTACAAGCTGAACACTCGTGCCGGATATGTCGAGGGCGTAAT
>JAGCQO010000237.1 GCA_017965125.1 Paludibacteraceae bacterium | reverse complement strand
GTAATGCGACTTTGTTTCCTCGTCGGAGACATAAAGGCGCGACATGACCTTGGAGTATGTCACCAAATAGCCTTTGTCCACGAGCGCCTTGAGTATCGCGGCTGACGACGACGCCTCGGTCAGCAGTTCCTTGCGCGAGATTTCCGTCAGAGCCTCATCGCTGAAGGCCTTGGTCAACGTGAGAAACGAGGAGAACAGCTCCGACTGCTTCTTCGCCGCCTTCAACGACTCGAAAGCCTTGGTCACGTCGTCCTCGGTCTTCATGGCTGGCGACAGCGTGACGTACGTTTCCTTCTTCGGCTTGTAGCCATCGACGATGCGCTCGGTCATCTCCACTGCGCCTTTGGAAATAAGCGAACGGACGATGGAAAGCGCGTTCGTTATGCCCGTTGCCTTCGAAAGGCTTTTGATGTCTATGGATGTGTTCGAGCCGAATGCCTCATAGACACGCAACTCATTAGGAGTCAGCGACGAAAGGTCTGCGTCCGGCACTGGCGATATGAGCGACTCGCTTTCGAGCTTCAGCTCCGACGGCACAGCGGCCTTATAGACATCGCCTATCGGACATTGATAATAGTCGGCAATCCAGCGCCAGAACTGCAACTGCGACTGCAGCACCGTCGGACGGTCGTCCACGACGCTCGCTATCGGCTTGACCTCAAAGTCGGGCTCCTCGTCGTGAAGACGCTCGACTATCGCCGTGTAGAATTTATTGCGAACGGGCACCACGACACGCATGCCGACGCACAAAGAGCCCATCGCCTCCTGTGGCACGGAATACGTGAACACAGAATACAACGGCAAAGGCAATATGACGTCTGCGTACTGAGACATGATCCCCGTCTTATGGTTTATTCAAGTGGCTAAAAAGCGTCCTCGTCAAGCTTGATGTCTCTGACCATCAGCTGCAAAGCGTTGAACTTGTTGTCCTCCAACGTGTAGCAGATAGCCAAGCGCTTGTTTTGCCTCAAAGGCTCATAGAAAGAGCCCTGGCGGAACGCGATTCCGTTTATCACGCTGTCGCTCGAGCTGTCTTTCACATCAAGTTTCAGATGCTCGTTGTTCTTGCCCACAAGCTTGCTGTAGCCCGAGTCCAAAACGCCCTTCGTGCAGAAAATCGGCTTGTTGTTCTCTGGGCCGAACGGATTGAACTGGCGCAAAGTCTTGTAGAACCTCGGCGTTATGTCCTTGAAATCGAGCATCGCGTCTATGTCCACCTGCGGATAACGCTGGTCCGGCTCAATGTTCTCCGACACGAACTGCTCGAAGCGCTTCTCGAAGACAGGCAGATTCTCCTCCTTCATGGCGAGGCCCACGGCGTAAATGTGTCCGCCGAAGTTCTCTAACAAGTCGCGGCAAGACTCTATGGCGCTGTAAATGTCAAAGCCCGGAATCGAGCGCGCCGAGCCGGTCACCATGCCGTTGCTCTTCGTCAGCACGACCGCAGGACGGTAATACTTCTCGGAGAGGCGCGAAGCCACAATCGCTATCACGCCCTTGTGCCAGTCAGGGTCATAGACCACGACGCTGCTCTTCGACTCCATTGTGGTGTCGGCCTTCAGCTTCTCCAAAGCCTCTTCGGTTATGGTCTTGTCCAAGTCCTTGCGGACGTCGTTCTGGTGGTCTATCTCTAAGCACCTCTGCCAAGCGAAGTTCTTGTCCTTGGCGACAAGGAGCTCCACGGCGTCGCGCGCCTGCTGTATTCGTCCGCTGGCGTTTATGCGCGGTCCGATTTTGAACACGATGTCGCTTATCTGAATATCCTTGCCGGCGAGGCCCGCTATCTTTATGACATTCTTCAGGCCGAGGCTCGGATTAGTGTTGAGCTGTTTGAGTCCGTAGTAAGCCATCACGCGGTTCTCGCCCGTTATAGGGACGATGTCGCTGGCTATGCTGACCGCCACGAAGTCCAGCATCGCGAACAACGACGACTGCCCGAGCCCATTGCTTATGGCAAAGGCCTGCATGAACTTAAAGCCCACGCCGCATCCGCAAAGATGTTTGTAAGGATAGTCGCAGTCGGGACGCTTAGGGTCGAGCACCGCCACCGCGTCGGGAATGCGGTCGTCGGTCGTGTGGTGGTCGCAGATTATGAAATCCACGCCACGCTCCTTGGCGTAATCAACTTTCTCGATAGCCTTGATTCCGCAATCAAGAGCTATGATAAGACTGCAGCCGTTTTCAACTGCATAATCGATTCCCTTATACGAAATGCCAGAACCTTCGTTGTCGCGGTCCGGCAGATAAAACAACAAGTCCGAATGAAATTGCCCTATGAACTTATACACCAATGACACCGCTGTGGTTCCATCCACATCATAGTCACCATATATAAGTATGCGCTCCCTGCTTTGCAACGCTTCGTTCAATCTATCGACAGCCTTGTCCATGTCTTTCATGAGGAAAGGGTCATGAAGGTCCGACAATCGAGGATGGAAGAAATGTCTTGCTTCTTCTGGAGTCGCAACGCCTCTCTGCACGAGAAGCTGAGCCAATACCGGGTTAATTCCTAAGTCTTTTGCAATTTGTTCTTTTTGTTGTTCTTGTTCGTTTGTTAAGGGGTTAAAATTCCATTTAACCATTTATATGTGTTTTCTATTTATTTTCTTGCAATAAGAGGGAGAGTGTATATATTCAGCGTCTATGCGAAACATTCAACAAACTATATATCAACATCATAAACATCAGTCTCCGCATAAGTATATCATTTTGTAAATCTAATGAAAAAATGACAAGATTTCAAACACGAGCAAAAAATATAACATTTCGGTCCTCGAAAAGGCGGTCGCGATGGCTGTTTTTTACCCGCTCATTTTTTGTCGCTTAAAACTTAAATATTATATTTGCATATATTTGACACTTGTGTCAAACATACCAATCAAACAGAAATGTCAATTAGCCAAAACACAGCAATGGACATAGAAAACAACTTAATCCCAGAGTGCGACAGCATTGACACCGAACAAAGGATTTTCAATGCCGCGCAGACGCTTTTCCTGCAGAAAGGCCTCAACGACACGACGATGCAGGACATAGCCGACAAGGCCGGAATCTCGCGCACAGCCCTGCACTACTACTTCAGAAGCAAGGACCGACTGTTCGAGAAAAGCCTCAACAACTTCATCAGCAACATAATGCCCGACTTGGACACAACGCTCAAGAAGGACATCTGCCTGACCGACAAGATAATAGAAATCTGCTGCCGGTACATCGACAGGCTGAAGGACAATGAGTTGCTGCCAGGATTCATGGTAATGGAGCTGCGCAGAAACCCGAAGGAGATCATCTCGTTCGTGTTCAACGAATGGACGACGATAGACTTCTCGTCGATAAAGGCACAGATGGAGAAAGAGGTCGGCGAAGGAAAGATAAGGCGGTTCGACATATCGCAAATGGTGCTGAACATAATGGGCCTCTGCGTCCTGCCGTTCGTTTATAAACCTATAATGTGCGACGTGTTCAAAGCGCTCGGCGACCAAGAGAACTTCGATTCTTTCATTGAGAAACGCAAGGTGATAATCGCCGAAATGATAAGGCTTTGGCTCCAAAACACCGACAACGAAAAATAAAATACAATCAACCATAAAACATGACTAACGAAAACAAACCAATCAAACTCGGAATAGACGTCGGATCTACAACTGTGAAGATTGTAGCGATAGACGAAGACAGAAACATTCTATTCAAATCGTACAGAAGACACTTCACAAGGCTTGTCGAGACCATTGTCGAGACTCTCGCCGACGTGAAAAAAGAGCTGGGAGACGTGAAGTTCAACATCTGCCTCACCGGCTCGGGAGCGATGGGCATAGCCGACAGAACAGGAATGCAGTTCGTGCAGGAGGTTGTGGCTGTGACCAGATCTCTGCAGACATTCTACCCTGAAGCAAGAACTCTGATAGACATAGGCGGCGAGGACGCAAAGCTTGTGCTCGTGAAGAAAGGCAAGACTCCGGACATAAGAATGAACGGAAACTGCGCAGGAGGAACCGGCGCGTTCATCGACCAGATGGCTGGACTGCTGAACATAAACATCGACGACATGGACACTCTGGCGCAGAAAAGCCAGAACATCTACCCTATCGCATCGCGCTGCGGCGTGTTCGCCAAGACCGACGTGCAGAACCTCATAGCCAGAAAGATTGACATAAGCGACATAGCCGCATCCATCTTCCACGCCGTGGCTCTGCAGACAATCAACGCACTGGCGAGAGGCTGCGACATACTGCCACAGGTCGTATTCTGCGGCGGTCCGCTCACATACATCAAGTCGCTGAGAGACGCGTTCATCCGCTTGCTCAAGCTCAACGACAGCGAGTACGAGGCACCTGAGTTCGCACAGCTGTTCACTGCATTAGGCGCGGCGCTCATGGCCAAGCACGAGAACGAACTCATGAACGCCGAGGAGCTGGAAAAAAAGCTCGGAGAATACACTTGCAACATAACAAAGGAGGAGGAAACACTCGCGCCGCTCTTCACCGAGCAAATGCCGCTCGAGAAGTGGGACAAGGCGAGAAACATAATCAACGTGCCAGAGAGAGAGCTCCAGCAGGGCGAGAAGGAAGTCGGCGTGTTCATCGGCATCGACTCCGGCTCAACGACGACCAAGGTCATCATAACCGACGAGGAGTCCAACCTGCTGTACACATACTACAACAACAACCAAGGCAACCCGCTCCAGACCGCAGTGAACGGACTCGAGATGTTCAAAAAGAGCGTCGAGGAGAAGGGATGCACGGTCGTGGTGAAAGGCTCGGCTGTGACAGGATATGGCGAGGACCTGCTGCACGCAGCGCTGAACACCGACCACGGCATCGTGGAGACCATAGCGCACTACCTTGCCGCCAAGAGCATAGACAAGGACGTGTCGTTCATCCTCGACATCGGCGGTCAGGACATCAAAGCCATATTCGCACAGAACGGCACTATCACCG
>JAGCQO010000236.1 GCA_017965125.1 Paludibacteraceae bacterium | reverse complement strand
CGTGCTGTATCTTTTCATCTCGACTTACAACTTTGTCAACATACCGTACTACTTCGACCTTCCGCAAACGGCTTCGATCGCCACACTGATGGCGTTCATCATCCCTTACGTCACGGCGTGCGTGTTCTTCTCGATGGCCATGTCCGTCTTCTTCTACGAGAGGGAGGAGGTCTTTGTGATGTATTTGTTCACCACGTTGCCGCTTTTGTTCATGTCGGGCATTCCTTGGCCGATGGTCAACATGCCGACGTTCTGGAAGCTCTTCTCGGGCTTCTTCCCATCGACATTCGGCATCAAGGCGTTCACCAAGATAAACTCCATGGGCGCGTCATTAAGCCAGATAAGCTTCGAGCTGATGTGGCTTTGGATACAGGCCGGCGTTTACTTCATCTTCACTTTGGTGCTTTACAGGTGGCAGATAAACAGGTCTTCTTTCAAGGACATGAAGAGAGGGTAGAGTTACAAAAACGGCAAGTTTTCGCATCTTTTTTTGCTCATATTCAAAATAATACTTAGTTTTGCATCCCAAAATTGAAAACAAAAACAGAAACTTAACATTATAGAGAGATGAAACAGACATTCCAACCACACAACCGCAAGAGACTTAACAAGCATGGATTCCGTGAGAGAATGGCGTCTAAGAACGGACGTAGAGTTCTTGCAAGCCGCAGAGCTAAGGGTCGTGCTAAATTGACTGTCTCTGACGAAGTCAAAGGTAGCAAGTAAATCTTCTTTTCGCGAAACGCGATGAAGATGGATTCCCATAGAGAGGATAGTGTACAAGCACCATCCTCTTTTTGTGTTTCTATTATTAATTTTTAGAATCCGTCGGCACTATGAAAAAAAACACAATAAAGGAAGCATTCAGTTTCATATTCAGCAAGGTCTTCTTGAAGCATTTCCTCGCAGGAGTAGGCGCGTTTCTGCTGCTGTTCTTCTTGATCCTTTTCGGGCTCAGATTCTACACCAACCATGGCGAGTCTGTGAAAGTGCCTGACTTGCACAACATGAAGATAGCCCAGGTGGGTCCTATACTCAGCGAGCTCGACCTCAAGTACGAGATCGTCGATTCTGTATATAATCCGAACGCGGCTCCTGGCTCAGTCATTGAGCAGACTCCTATTGCCGGCGAAAGAATAAAGACAGGCAGAACAATATACCTCGCCATAAACGCCCAGAGCAAACCGCTTATCTCTGTGCCTGACGTCGCAGACTTGAGCTTGAGAAACGCCCAGGCGACTTTGGAGTCGTTGGGATTTCAGGTCGTGTCGATTCAGCGCGTGCCTTCGGAGTACAGGGACTTGGCTGTCGGTGTGAAGACCGTCATGGGCCAGAACCTCTCCGCAGGAAGCAAGATAGAGGTCGGCTCTAAGTTGGTGCTCGTGGTTGGTTCAAGCAGCGAGGGCATCGACGGAGTGGCAGTCGAGGTGGATGAGTCTGCCGAGGGAGAAGTTGAGTTTGGCGCACCAGCGTCGCAAGCCGAGCCAAACAGAATGTCGGGTTCGGGCAAGGACATCGAGGAGTTCTTTTAATCCGTCAGTTAGGTTTTATGGTGACAGACGAAGAATTCTTTGATGAGGCCGACGACCTTTTGGACTCGCCGAAAGCCTCTGGCGCAAGCAAATACGAGCATTTTCATTTCACGGTTGACAAAGGCATAAACCCCGTCCGCATTGACAAATACTTGGTCAACTGCATGGCGGATATTTCCCGCAACCGCATCCAGGAAGCGACTGAGGCTCAGACTGTTCTCGTGAACGGCAAGCCTGTCAAGTCGAACTACAAGGTCAAGCCGTTTGACGAGATTTCCATCCAGATGGCTTATCCGCCAAGCGAGTTCGAAATCGTTCCTCAGGAAATCCCGATAGACATCGTTTATGAAGACGACTGCCTGATTGTCGTGAACAAGCAGCCGGGACTCGTTGTGCATCCCGGATTCGGCAACTTCGAGGGCACGTTGCTCAACGCCATAGCCTACCACCTGAAGGACGACCCTAACTTCGACGTCAACGACCCTAACTTAGGGCTTGTACACCGCATAGACAAAGACACATCCGGACTTTTGCTCATAGCCAAGACGGCCGACGCCAAGACGAAGCTCTCCAAGCAGTTTTTCGACAAGACGACCCACAGAAGATACCAGACCATACTTTGGGGCAACTTCCAGGACGACGAGGGCACAGTGGTCGGCAACATCGGCCGAGACGTCCGTGACCGCATGAAAATGGCTGTGTTTCCGCCAGACTCCGAGATGGGCAAGCACGCCGTGACGCACTACAAGGTCTTGGAGCGATTCGGATTTGTGACGCTCGTGGAGTGCAGGCTCGAGACCGGACGAACACACCAGATACGTGTGCACATGCGCCACTTGGG
>JAGCQO010000235.1 GCA_017965125.1 Paludibacteraceae bacterium | reverse complement strand
CCGCACCCTTCGACACCTGAATGCTCTCCATCCAAGGTCCAGGCACATAGCCCAAGGCATACGGCATAGCCGCGCCACGGAAGTTCGGTATATTCTCCGTGAGCATCTGCACATAAGTACCGCTCAGCCCCAGCAGTTTTATCTGTTTGGCGCCTGTGGCTGCGTCGGAGTAGTTCACATCGACCGAAGGAGTGGTGGTGAAACTCTCGCCAAGGTTGCAGCATGCCGCCTTGAAAAGCTCCTCCTGATTGATTAGCACGCCGTTGGTCACGTCCTTCAGCTGCGTCTGACCGGCACGACGCTCCGTCACGGTCACCTCGCCGAGGTCGTAGTTCGACTCATGCAGCACGAAGCCGACAGCCTGTCCGTCAGCCAGCGCTGTGGCGTCAACCGTGTCGTTGTCATAACCGATGAACGACGCCACCAGAAGCCTGTCGCCATCCCTGCCGGTCAAGGAGAAGCGTCCGTTGCCATCGGTCACAGTGCCGTCGTGGGTTTCCGTCCAGAAGACGCTCGCACCGACGAGGGGCTCGCCCTTGCTGTCGGTCACTGCGCCTGAAAAAGTCCTTTGCTTATGGGCATGAGGAAAGCCGTCGGCAGTCTGCGCCACACCACACACGGCAGCGAGCGTCAGCATCATAACCAGCATTAATTTCCTAATTGCCATAAACATAACTCTCAAATTCCCTACAAATTAAGGAGAAATATTCCTTATTTGTAATGCGTATACGATTATTTTTGTGCTAATTAACACAAAGGCAGAAAGCGCAACTTGTTTTAATCATTTCATTAAAATTAAGGCACACGCAAAGCGATAAAGGCCGATTGCTGTAGGAAAAATCATATTTTTGCAAAAACTTCAAAAACAACATGAAACGCGAGACAATAATAAAACTGATTCTCATTGCACTGCTTATCGGCTGCCTGTTCAACATGACGTACGGTTATTACACAATCGTGCGCATTGCAGCCATGTTCGGATTCGTCATTCTTGCCTATATGGAATTCAACAAGAAAGGCCTTACGCTCACAGCCATCATCATGGTGCTGCTGGCGGCGCTTTTCCAGCCGTTTTTCAAGGTCGGACTGAGCAAAGAGCTATGGAATGTGATTGACGTTATTGTCGCATCTGGTCTAATTTACAGCATTATAAAGAAATGAAAAGCATAATAATCGTAGGAGCCTCATCGGGCATAGGCAGAAGCTCGGCAAAGATATTCGCACAGAAGGGCTGGAAGGTGATAGCCACAGCAAGACGCGCCGACAAGCTCGAGGAACTGAGGCAAGAGAACCCCGACCTGATAACGACAGCGAGCATCGACGTGACACAAGCCGACGCCGACGCCAAACTGCTCGACATCATAAACGCGAACGGCAGTGTGGATGTGATAATGAACGTGGCTGGCATAGGCAAGCAGAACAAGGGCATGGACACAAGCATCGAGACCGCGACAAGCGAAACCAACAGCACGGGATTCATGCGCATAGTGTCGGCTGCGTTCAGGTATTTCGCCGACAAGGGAGGCGGACACATCGCTGTGATTTCGTCGATAGCCGGAACGAAGGGACTCGGCTCTGCGCCTGCCTACTCAGCCACCAAACGCATGCAGAACACATACATCGACGCGCTCGACCAGCTCGCCAGAATGAGGAAGCTGAACATCCGCTTCACCGACATCAGACCGGGATTCGTAAGAACAGCCCTGCTCGACGACAACCACGACTATCCGTTCCAGATGGATGTGGACAAGGTCGCAGCCCAGGCCGTGAGGGCGGTTGAGAAGAAGAAAAGGGTTTGCGTCATCGACTGGAAATACAGAATCGTCACTGCCCTCTGGAGCCTTGCGCCAAGATGGCTGTGGGTGCGCCTGCCAGTCCAGACAAAGGACTAAGTGAAGTCGAAATCGTCGTTCACCGAGTCGTCGATCTGCTCGCCGGAGTAGCTCGCCGAGTCGTCAACCGTCCAGTTGAAGTTGCCGAGCACCTCGGTCTGCACCATGCTTTCCGGCAGTCCGTTCAGGAAGTACATGTTTTCGTCGTCGTTGGCGTACTGCCCCGTGGCGTGTATCGAGTGCACGTCGCGGTAGATGTACAGCTCGTCCTTGGCGCGCGTTATCGCCACATACAGGCATCGGCGCTCCTCCTCCACCGCATCCTCGCCGTTGGCTATCGCCCTGCGTGTCGGGTACGAGAACGTCGAGACATTGACGAGGTAACACGCCTTCGCCTCTAAGCCTTTGGCGGAGTGTATCGTGGTGAGTATCACACAGTCCTCTGGTATCTCGCCTTCCTTGTGGGTCGTCTCGAGCTTCGGGTCAATGACGTACTCCGCCACGAACTCTGATATGCCGCCGGAGTCCATCGCCACCTCGCGCAGCACCTTGAAATCGTCCTTGCGCCAATCCCACTCGTCGCCGTACAGCTCCTTGAGCCGCGGCTCCATCACCTGCAGCGCCTTGAGTATAGCCGTCGCCGGGTCATACTGCAAGTCGGCGATGTTGGCCAAAGTGTCGGCTATCTCCTTCTGCATGTGCATCGTGACGAGCATCTGCACACACTCCTTCAGGTCCTTCGCCTCCAAGATGCAGTTTATGACCTTGGTCGCTGTGGCGTCGCCTATGCCCTTCCACAGTTGCAGGAATCGCATCCAGGCTATCTCGTCCTTCGGATTCGAGACTATGCGCAACGGTGCGACCACATCACGCACATGGCGCGACTGCATAAGCCCCGTGCCACCATAAACCACGTACGGAATCTTGCGTTCTATGCACACCGCCTCGACCCTCTTCAGCCCGAAGAGCGAGCGAGACAGCACCATGTTGTCGCTGTACGAGTAGCCCTTGTCGGAGATTGACGCCTGTATCTTGTCGGCTATGTCGTTAGCCTCCTGCGTCTCGCTGTCCCAGTGTATGAGGTATGGCTTCACGCCGTTGCCGCGCACCGCCTCGAGGTCCTTGCCGT
>JAGCQO010000234.1 GCA_017965125.1 Paludibacteraceae bacterium | reverse complement strand
CAGGACCACATGCCGAAGTTCCTCGACGCGACAGACGCTGTGGGCGTGGCTATGTGCCACTATTTCCAGATTTCGAAGCCGGTGACATCCACAAAGGCGTATTCGAGCTGGAAGGATTTCGCGAAGAAGAATGCGTCGAGAGTCCGTGGCTGCATTAACGACAAGAACAAGATAAACAAAAAAGAAGATGATACAGATAGATGACAAGATAGTGAGTTTCGATGTGTTCGAGAAGATGTTTCTTTGCGACCTGACGCAGTGCAAGGGTGTTTGCTGTGTGGAGGGCGATGCAGGAGCGCCGTTGGAGGAAGGCGAGAAAGAGGAGCTTGAAAAGGCTTATGAGGTGGTGAAGGACATGCTGCCGGAAGTATCGAGAAAGCTCATTGAGGAGAAGGGCGTCAGCTATGTTGACATCGAGGGCGACGAGGTTACGCAGATAGTCAACGGCAGGGAGTGTGTGTTCTCGTTCGTTGACGAGGACGGCATCGTGAAGTGTGCTGTGGAGAAGGCTTATCGCGAGGGCAAGGTTAATTTCAGAAAGCCGATGTCTTGTTACTTGTATCCCGTAAGAGTCGATGTTTACAAGGATTTTCAGGCAGTGAACGTGCACAAGTGGCGCATCTGCAAATGTGCGTTCGAGTGTGGCGAGAAGGCGCAGCTGCCGGTTTATCGCTTCTTGAAAGAGCCTTTGATTGCGAAATACGGCAGAGACTGGTACGACAAGCTGTGCGTTGCGGCAGTCGAGTTCGAGAAGGCGAAGAAAGAATGGAAGCGTGATGTAGAGTAAACGCAAGATATGGATAAAAAAATGTCAGCCGTTAGGCTGACATTTTTTGTTTATTTCCATTTGTAAATGCGTTTCTTGTGGAACTTGTTCGAGATAAGTCCTTTCAGGCTTATCAGCGGAAGCAGAATGTCGAAGAATATGATTGACAAATAGAAGTGACGTTCTGCGAGAATGTTCGCTGTGCGGTTGATGATTATCATCTGTGTGATGAGGCGGATGAGCCAAACACCTCCAGCTATGATTTTCAGCATTGCCGGCGCGAAGATGATAGTCAGCACGATGGCAAGGTAGAACAAGCCGCGGCTGCCGACCTCTGTGCCGATGAGGGCCTGAGACTTGCTTGTGTAGAAAGACGACGTAGAAAGGTGTCTTTCTTTCTGGTAGTACCATTCAGAGAATGACTCCTTTGGCTCGGAGATGGTCTTGCTGTCGCTGTCGGTCTCGACTCTTGTGTTTATTCTGTTAGTGTTGTTGTTCACGAACAGGTCGTCGTCGCCGCTCTGCAGATGCAGGATTGAGGCGAAACCGCGGTTGTCGAAGAATATCTTGCTTCTGTACGCCATGTTTCTTCCCACGCCCATGTATGGCACGCCGCGAATGGCGAAACCCATGTACTGCAGCGCGATGAAGAATGTGTCGTATGAGATAAGGTGTCCGAGCAGTCCTTTCTTCTTCTCGTATGCGCCGTAGCCAAGCACGAAGTCCTTCTTGTCGGTGAAGTTGCGTACCATGAGGCTTATCCAGTTCTCGCTCACAGGCTTGCAGTCGGCGTCGGTGAGCAGGATAAGGTCGTTGTGCGCAGCCTTGATGCCTATGGTGAGCGCCAGTTTCTTGGAGCTCATCACTTTGACGTCCTCTGGCACGTATGTGTTGTAGAGGTTGCTGTATTGCCTTTTCAGGTCGATAAGCAGCTGGTCTGTCTCGTCGGTACTGCCGTCATTCACTACAATCACCTCAAAATCAGGGTATTTCTGATTGAGGACAACAGGAAGGAACTCACGCAGGTTTTCGCTCTCGTTTTTCGCGCAGATTATGACAGAAACACCGGGAGTCGTCTGCAGATAAGGCAGTTCGGCTCTTTTCTTCTTTTTCTCTTGCGACAGTATTCCTGTGTAATAATATATGTAGTAGAATAATTGGATGATGAACGCAACGCCTAAGACGCCGACGATAATCCAGATATATGCATCCAGTTCAGCAGGATCGAAATATAAGTCTATATTAGGCATGACTGTTTTTCAATTATATTTTGTCTGAAAGATAGCCCACAGGCAGGTCGCGGAGGTTGTATCTTGAAGCCATGATTTCGCCGTAAGCACCTGCGCTGCGCAGTGCCAGCAAATCGCCGCGCTTTGTCTTGTTTATGAGCACGTCTTTCTGGAACACGTCGCTCGATTCGCATATCGGTCCTACGACATCGTAAGTCTCCTCCTGCTCGTCGCTTGTGATGTTCTCTATGCGGTGGTATGCGTCGTAGAGCGCTGGGCGGATGAGGTCGGTCATGCCGGCGTCAACGATGGCGAACTGCTTGTTTGTGCCTTGCTTGACGTAAGTCACCTTGGTGATGAGGCTTCCGCATTGCGCCACGACGCTTCTTCCTGGCTCGCAGTGCAGAGTCTGGCCGTCGCGGAGTTTCAGGTTCTTGCTGAAAAGGCGGAAGTAGCCCTCGAAGTCAGCCATAGGGAAGTGGTTCGGATGCTCGTAGTTTATGCCGAGGCCGCCACCTATGTTTATGTTCTTGAATTTTATGCCGTAGCTTTCGTACTCGTCCTGCAGCTCGTTGATTCTTACGCACAGGTCCTCGTAGCAGCTGAAGTCTGTTATCTGGCTGCCGATGTGGAAATGCACGCCGATGAGCTCAAGGTTCGATGTCTTTGAGATGAACTCTGCTGCGTACTTGATGTCGTTGAGGCTGAATCCGAACTTGTTCTCGTTCAGTCCTGTTGTGATTTTCTGGTGTGTGTGAGCGTCAACGTTAGGGTTTATTCTCAGCGCGACCTTTGCTGTCTTGTTCTTCTCGGCAGCGAGGTCGTTTATCACTTCCAGCTCAGGAACCGACTCGACGTTGAAGCAGAAAATGTCATTGTCGAGAGCGAATTTTATTTCCTTGTCGGTCTTGCCCACTCCGGCGAATACGATGTCGCTTGGTTTGAATCCGGCTTCGATAGCGGCCTTGACCTCGTTTCCGCTTACGCAGTCGGCACCCAGTCCGTAGCTCGATATGAGCGAGAGGACGTCGTGGTTGGCGTTGGCTTTTATCGCGTAATGCACCTTGTAGCCGTACTTTCCGCTTTCCTCCTTGATTGTGTTCAATGTGGAGCGCAAAAGGTCTGCGTCGTAGTAGTAGAACGGAGTTTCAATGTTTCTGAACTTATCGACAGGGAATTGTCCTTTTATATTGTTGCCCATTGTGTCTTTGTGTGGTTAGAAAAGTTCTTTGCTTAATGCCTTCAGCGCGTTAATCTTGTCCTCAGCCTTCACGAGGAGAGAAACGTTGTAGTTGCTGCCTCCGTATGAAATCATTCTGACAGGGATGTCCTTCAGCGCGTTCACAACCTTAGCCTGGAAGCCAACGTTCTCCTGGCGCATGTCGCCGACAACGCAGATTATGACCATGTCCTTCTCGACAGAGACAGTGCCCAGCTTGCGCAGCTCGTCAACGATTTCGTCGAGCTTCTTTGTGTTGTCCACAGTCACAGAAACGCCGACCTCCGAAGTCGTGATCATGTCTATCGGAGTCTTGTAGTGCTCGAAGATTTCGAAAATCTTGCGCAGGAATCCGAATGCGAGAAGCATGTGTCCGCTCTTGATCTTGATGGCAGTAATGCCGTCCTTTGCCGCAACAGCCTTTATCTGGTGCTCGATGAAGTCGGTTGAGATTGTTGTTCCCTTGGCCTTAGGCTCCATTGTATTCAGCAGCTTCACAGGGACGTTAGCCTGCTTTGCTGGGAGAACGCATGTAGGGTGGAGGATCTTAGCGCCGAAGTAAGCGAGCTCGGCAGACTCCTCGAAGTGGAGCGATGCGACAGGCTTTGTGTTCTCCACGAAGCGTGGGTCGTTGTTGTGCATTCCGTCGATGTCGGTCCAGATCTGGATTTCGTCGGCTTTCAGCACAGCTCCGATGATGGAAGCGGTGTAGTCGCTGCCGCCTCTTTGCAAGTTGTCTATCTCGTCGTAAGAGTTCTTGCAGATGAATCCCTGTGTGATGTATATCTGCTTGCCCTTGTTGGCGTCGAGAGTCTTGT
>JAGCQO010000233.1 GCA_017965125.1 Paludibacteraceae bacterium | reverse complement strand
TTTTTGTTAGTGATTAATTGGTTTTGATTTCTTTATGCTTCAAAATTACAATTTGCATTTTTCACAGCAAAGTTTTATTCTCATTTTTTCAGAATCAGCCATAAAACTGCGCCATCATACATTATAATAATCATCGAGCGCACTGTTCATGAAGTCGTTGTAGCGCTTCATCCTGCGGAACAGCTCCACAGCCTCGCTTTCCCACTCGGCTCTGTCGAAGAAATCGTCCGGCAACCTCTTGCAGATGGAGAAGTCCTTATGCTTGACGAACTCAGCCACCGGCGAATCGGCGTCAAAGCCCAAAGGCATTCGCTTGAGCTTCTCGCCCATGACCTCGAAAGTGTCACTGAACGAAGCGTCATTGACAATCTCAAGAAACTCCTCCGCATTGTCGCTTATGGCCTTTCTGGCAGCCTTGACCATCTTGCTGTCCACGCAATAGAGCCCGCCTGCGAGCAGCGACTCGCCATTAGGCTGGAGGTGGAGGTAATAGCCCGTCCTGATGGACTTCCTGCCGCCGCAAGACATGTACGCCGCCATGTGTCTTTTGTACGGACTCTTGTCGGGCGAGAACCGGATGTCTCTGTAGATGCGATAGACACAGTCCTTCGCCTGCAAATAAGCCAAGTCGCCGTCGAACGTCTGCAGCTCGCCGATGAGCCTATCGACCATTTCCTTCAACGCGTCCATCGCGCTGGTGTATCGCGCCTTGTTTTCAGCGAACCACTCTCTGTCGTTGTTAGCCGCCAGATCTTTCAGAAAATCAAGTATTTCTCTTGCCTGTGTCATAAAATCGCAGTCGTGTTAAAATTACCACACAAAGATACTATCAAATAAGCCATAAACACAGAACGACCTACGCACAGAAACTCTTTTTTGGAAAAAATTATTGAACATTATCATTTTTTATTTCATAACTTTGCCACCAAATTTTGCTTTTAAGACAGCATTTGTTTTTATGAAAGAAAAAATAGCACAAATAGCGCAGGAGATCAGCGCACTTGCGGCAGCGAACAAGGAAGAGGCAGAAGCGCTGAGAGTGAAATACCTAAGCAAGAAGGGCGAGATAACCGCTCTTTTCAACGAATTCAGAAACGTCCCAGCGGAACAGAAGAAGGAGCTCGGACTGTTGCTGAACGACTTGCGCAACAAGGCACAGGACAAGATAAACTCACTCAAAAGCACTTTCGCTTCGAGCGAGACTGCTGACTCAAACGAGGACTACACAAGAACAGCCGACCCAGTGCTTCTGGGCAGCCGCCACCCACTCTCACTCGTCAAGAGCGAGATCATAGACATCTTCTCACGCATCGGATTCTCTGTAGCAGAGGGACCTGAGGTGGAGGACGACTGGCACGTGTTCGGAGCGTTGAACTTCTCGCCTGAGCACCCAGCACGCGACATGCAAGACACATTCTTCGTGGAGAAGAACCCGGACATACTGCTCCGCACGCACACATCGTCGGTGCAGTCACGCATAATGACGTCGCAGAAGCCTCCTATCAGAGTTCTGTGTCCAGGACGTGTGTATAGAAACGAGGCTATCTCGGCACGTGCGCACTGCTTCTTCCATCAGGTCGAAGGACTGTACGTTGACAAGAACGTCTCTTTCGCCGACCTCAAGCAGGCACTGCTCTACTTCGCGAAGGAAATGTTCGGCGAGAACACCAAGATAAGACTTAGACCATCATATTTCCCATTCACAGAGCCATCGGCTGAGATGGACATCTCGTGTGACATCTGCGGCGGCACAGGATGCGCGTTCTGCAAGCACACAGGATGGGTGGAAATACTCGGATGCGGAATGGTTGACCCTAACGTGCTGGAGGCTTGCGGCATAGACAGCAAGGAGTACACAGGATTCGCATTCGGAATGGGTGTTGAGCGTATTGCTAACTTAAAATACAAGGTCAAAGACCTGAGACTCTTCTCGGAGAACGACGTCCGTTTCCTTGACGAGTTCCAGTCGGCCTACTAATCGCGCTACAAGGCGGTTTGCGGCAATCACAAGCCGCTTTGCAGAAATGCGATAAACAGAGTATGAACCAAAACAAATTACATGAGAAAGACTTTACTTCTTAACATTGCTGTATCAATCGTCTCTTTATTCGGCGTTTATTCTTATGCAGCCACAGACATGATCCTCGTGAAAGGAGGAACATTCAAGATGGGAAATGCGAGAGAAACAGTCTTCGCCGACGAGCTGCCCGTTCATGACGTGACGCTCAACGACTTCTACATCGGCACATACGAAATATCACAGCTGGAATGGCAGAACGTGATGGGATACAATCCAAGCCACTTCCAGGGCGACGACCTGCCTGTGGAGAGCATCTCATGGTACGAGGCTGTGAACTTCTGCAACAAGCTCTCGGAGAAAGAGGGACTGACCCCTGCCTACAAATTCGGACGCGGCAACACCGTGATATGGGACGACAAGGCCAACGGCTACAGACTTCCGACCGAAGCGGAATGGGAGTACGCAGCACAGGGCGGAGCCGACTCGAAGAACACCGTTTTCTCCGGCAGCGACGACGCCGACATCGTAGGATGGTTCAAGGCCAACAGCAAAGCCACAACACACCCTTCAGGCATGAAGGCGTGCAACGAGCTGGGACTGTACGACATGAGCGGAAACGTGTGGGAATGGTGCTGGGACTGGTACGGCGACTACAGCAGCAAGCCAGTGACTAACCCTAAGGGACCGGTCATGGGCACAGAGAGATGCCGCAGAGGCGGAGGATGGCACATCATCGAGAAGTCGTGCCGCAACACCAACCGAATCGGCACACCTCCAACATACTCGTTCGACTACGTAGGTCTGCGAGTTGTCCGCAACGCGAAATAAAACACATAAACGAAACATACACAAAGGCTTGTCTATTCGGCAAGCCTTTATTATTGCCCCACACAGAAGGCCGCGCAACCCAGATTGCACATTTTAAGCTTTTTGCGCCCTACAATATGTAATTATCTTAGTTTTTAATTTGAAATTTGTATATTTGCCAGCTGAAAAAATCAACAAACTGTATTTACAAATTTATTAAACGTAACAATAAACAATCATCAACCATGAAGATTGAAAAAATCCATGCAAGAGAGATCCTCGACTCAAGAG
>JAGCQO010000232.1 GCA_017965125.1 Paludibacteraceae bacterium | reverse complement strand
CTGAACCTGCTGCATACGGCATAACGGAACAGCTTAGAGAAGCAGGATTCACGACCGGACGAATGAAGACAGGAACGCCAGTGAGAATAGACGGACGCTCTGTGGATTTCTCTAAAATGACCGAACAATACGGCGAAAACGACTTCCACAAGTTCTCATACATGGACTTCAAGCCAAGACCGCTCAAGCAGAAGCCATGCTGGATAACCTACACAAACACTGACACTCATGACATTCTGAGAAAAGGACTGCCAGACTCTCCCCTTTTCAACGGACAAATCAAAAGCATCGGACCAAGATATTGCCCAAGCATCGAAACCAAGATAGTAACGTTTGCCGACAAGGATAAACACCAGCTTTTCCTTGAGCCAGAAAGCGAAAACGGACAGGAATTCTACCTCAACGGATTCTCGTCGTCGCTGCCTATGGACATACAAATAAACGCTCTGCACACGATTCCAGGACTGGAAAACGCAAGAATCTACAGACCGGGATATGCCATTGAATACGATTATTTCGACCCTACGCAGCTGGAGCACTCATTGGAAACAAAGCGCGTGAAACACCTGTTCTTTGCTGGCCAAATAAACGGAACAACGGGTTACGAAGAGGCTGGAGGACAAGGAATGCTCGCGGGAATAAACGCGCACCTCGCATGCAAAGGCGACGAAAGATTCACACTCAGCAGAGACGAGTCATACATAGGAGTTTTAGTCGATGACTTGGTGAATAAAGGCGTAGATGAGCCATACAGAATGTTCACGTCGAGAGCAGAATACAGAATTCTGCTGCGCCAGGACGATGCCGACATGAGACTGACAGAAAAATCATACGACTTAGGACTTGCCAAAAAAGACAGATATGACCTTCTCACCGAGAAAAAACTGAGAAGAGACGAACTGATGGAATACGTGAAAACAACGACTGTGCGCAAGAACGCCGCCAACGAATTCCTTAGAAAAGTGAACAGCAGCGAGGTGAAAGAAGGAACCAAGCTCGTTGACTTGCTGCTCCGTCCAGAAATAAAGTTCAACGATTTAATCGAGCATTTCGACGGACTGCATGAACTGACAGACAAGATAACAAACCGCAAGGAAGAAATAGTAGAAGCAGCAGAAATCCTCGTTAAATATGACGGATATATTAAACGAGAGAAGAACCTCGCCGAAAAGCTTCACAGACTTGAGAATATTAAGATAAAAGACAAATTCGACTATTCATCAATCCACCAGCTTTCGACCGAGGCAAGACAGAAACTCACAAAGATAAATCCTGAAACGATAGGACAGGCATCAAGAATTTCTGGCGTTGCTCCGAGCGACATAAGCATTCTGGTTTTGCTTTGTGGAAGATGATTTTACGGAAATGTTCCGCGCGGAACATTCTTGCATAACTCCGATAAATACAGACTTATATGAACAGAGAAGAAATATTGAACATAGTACACAATATGCCAGAGAGTCCTGGAGTGTATCAATATTTCAACGACGAAGGGACAATCATATACGTCGGAAAAGCGAAGAACCTAAAGAAAAGAGTCAGTTCATACTTCAACAGAGATTTAAGTCAAACTCCAAAAACACAGGTTTTAGTAAAACAGATAAGAAACCTGAAATACATCGTT
>JAGCQO010000231.1 GCA_017965125.1 Paludibacteraceae bacterium | reverse complement strand
CTGTTGCGCCTTTCTACAACAAGCCTTCGCAGGAGGGACTTTATCAACATTACAAGGCTATAGCCGAGGCTTCTCCAGTGCCGGTCGTTCTTTACAATGTGCCAGGACGTACGGGCGTGAACATCGCGGCTTCGACTACGTTGCGCTTGGCTCGTGACTTCGAGAACATTATCGCTGTGAAGGAGGCTTCGGGCAATATGTCGCAGATTGATGAGATAATCGAGAACAAGCCTAAGGATTTTGTTGTGATAAGCGGCGACGACGGCATCACATTCCCACTGATTACACTTGGCGCAGTAGGCGTTATATCGGTGATTGGCAATGCGTTCCCAGCCGAGTTCAGCAAGATGGTTCGTCTTGCGTTGAACGGCGACTACGAAAGCGCCAGAAAGATTCACCGCCAGTTCAGCGAGTTGTTCAGTCTGCTCTTTGTGGACGGCAACCCAGCGGGCGTCAAGTCAATGCTTTCTATGATGGGCTTTGTGGAGAACAGGCTGCGTTTGCCTTTGGTTCCTACGACGTTGACCACATACGACAAGATTAAATTCGTGTTGGAGAAACTGAATATTAAAATAGGGTAATCCCTTTTTTAGAAAATACTGACAGAGAGCGGACTGAATAACAGTTCGCTCTTTTTGTTTTGAGTCATCTTGTGTCAAAATGACATACGAGAAATGCTCTTTTCTGCCAAAATGGCTTGTTTTCTTTGGTGGCATGCACTTTGAACGAAAGGCGGAAAAAAGAAAGGAGCTAATTATGAAAATGGACAACTTTACAATCAAGGCTCAAGAGGCAGTTCAGAAAGCCTTGCAGTCTGTCAGCCAGAACGGCCAGCAGATTATCGAGACAGAACATCTTTTGAAAGGTGTGCTGGAGGCAGGAGAGAGCGTAGCCGATTTTCTGCTGAAAAAAACGGGAGTGAACAAGCCCCAGCTTCTGCAGAAGCTCGACGCCAAGATAGCGTCGTTGCCAAAGGTGAGTGGCGGTGAGCCGTACCTTAGCAACGAGACGAACAGTGTGCTTATGAAGGCGCAGGAGTATTCGCAGAAGGAGGGCGACCAGTTCGTTTCCATTGAGTTTGTGCTTCTGGCGCTTTACACGGTGAACAGCAGTGTGAGCACGATGCTCAAGGACTTCGGCATGACCGAGGACGCCTTGCGCAAGGCCATAAGCGAGTTGCGTAACGGCAACAAAGTGAACAGCCAGAGCGCAGAAGACAGCTACCGTTCGCTGGAGAAGTACGCCATAGACCTGAACGAGAAGGCGAGAAGCGGAAAGCTCGACCCTGTCATCGGACGTGACGACGAGATAAGACGAGTGCTGCAAATCCTCAGCCGTAGGACCAAGAACAACCCGATACTGATAGGTGAGCCAGGAACAGGAAAAACAGCGATTGCTGAAGGACTTGCCCACAGAATCGTCAGAGGCGACGTGCCTGAAAACCTGAAGACAAAGCGCATCTTCTCGCTCGACATGGGTGCGCTCATAGCCGGAGCCAAGTACAAAGGCGAGTTCGAGGAAAGACTGAAATCGGTTGTGAACGAGGTGATTAAGAGCGACGGCGAGATAATCCTGTTCATCGACGAGATACACACACTTGTGGGCGCAGGCAAGAGCGAGGGCGCAATGGACGCTGCGAACATACTGAAACCGGCGTTGGCGAGAGGCGAGCTGAGGTCTATCGGAGCGACGACTTTGGAGGAGTATCAGAAGTATTTCGAAAAGGACAAGGCGCTTGAAAGACGTTTCCAGCAAGTGATTGTCGATGAGCCGGACGAGGAAAGCGAAATATCAATTCTGCGTGGATTGAAGGAAAGGTATGAGAACCACCACAAGGTGAGAATAAACGACGACGCTATACTCTCCGCCGTGCAGCTTTCCAGCCGATACATAAGCGACCGTTTCCTGCCTGACAAGGCGATAGACTTGATGGACGAGGCGATGGCACACCTTAGAATGG
>JAGCQO010000230.1 GCA_017965125.1 Paludibacteraceae bacterium | reverse complement strand
TCGGCGCCATGGAAGATGTTCCGGTGGGTGTAGGTGCCGTTGAGCGCGGCTCCCAAGTCGCCGTCGGTGTTAGTGCCTTCTATCTCGACCGAGTAGGACTGCACACGGTTCGGCGTTATGGATATGTTGCAGTCCACAAGCGTGTCGCAGCCTGGCACTCGACGGAAGTATATGTTCACGTATTTGGTTGTGCCGAGCGAACTGAGCGCCGAGTTGGTGCGTTCGACGTTCTTGGCGCTGTAGTATGTCCCCGGCAGCACATGAATCTTCATGTAAAGGGCTGTCGGACAGAGCACTCTCTTTCTGTGATAATAGTAATTGACGCTGCCGCACGAAAGCGTGTCGTTGTAGCCTTGGGAGTACGAGAGGTCGGTGTTATACTCCCACGGATAAATGTTCACGTTGCGGACCTTCACCCTCACGTGGTTCTTCAGCTCGTTGGTCTGTCCGTTGGCAGCGTTCATGACGAACGGGCGGCACTTGAACACGACGCTGACGCTGTGGTCATCGACTGTGGAGTCGGCCTCGGCGTAGATGTAGTCGTTGGACATATAATAGAAGCCGCTGTTTCGCAAGTAGGTCACCATCCTGGTGCGCTCGGACTGCAGCACGTCGAGGTCGAACAGGTCGCCCGGCTTCACGGCGAACTCGTACGAAGCCATGTAGGCCGACAGAGTGTCGTCGTCGAACTCAAGGGACACGTCGCTGAGTTTGTACGGCTGGTTGCCCTTTATATCGAAGCGGACATTCATCTTCTTGCGCTTCCGTCCTTTGACTATGGTGTCGGACTCGACCTCGACATTGTGGTAGCCCTTGTTTTTCATGAAGCCCTTGATGTTCTGCCGAGACATCTCAAGGTCGCTCTCGTCGAAAATGACAGGAGGCTCGCCTGCGCCACGCAGCTTGCGGTTAATCCACTTCGACGAGTCGCGTCCGGACATGTTGTAGATGGCAAGCTGAAGACGGATTCGTCCGAGGATGCCGGTGTTCGGCTTCGGCCTGAGGTACTGCTTGATCTGGGTTTTCGAGATGTCCTTGACGTCGGACTTCACCTCCACCCTATTGAAAAGGAACTTCTTATTAGGCACGAACTTAGTCATACTGCACGAAGAAGTCAGCAACGCCAGGAGCATAGCGACAAAAAGCATGGTACTGAAGCGCAGACTTCGTGACATATAAACTATGTGAATACAGTTGAGCTAATAAAAATACAAATATAAGAAAACTCGCCGTTTATAAACGCCTTTTTGTCACGGAATCAGGAACATTCATAAATCAGCCATGAAACAGAAATGACACACTGCCACACACCAAGCAACAAACAATCATATTCGCCAAAGAGGACGGCGAAAGTAAAAAATGGATTATTTTTGCACAAAAGCGAAAAATATGGCATTAAGCAAAAACAGAATCAAAGAGCTGGCGAAATACAAGCAGAAGAAGCACAGAGACGAAGAAGGCGTGTTCGTCGCCGAAGGCTGGAAACTCATCGAGGACCTGGCAAAACACTTCGACTGCAAGGCACTGATTGTCACCGACAAGGTGAAGGAGCCAGCCAACCGACTGAAAGGCACGACGGCCGAGACCGCAAGCGACGAGGAGATGGGCAGAATAACGCTGATGAAGACTCCGAGAGAAGCCTACGCCATATTCAAGAGGCCAGACACGAGCATCGACAGAATCGAGACCAAAGGCCTGACCCTCGCCCTCGACGGAGTGCAGGACCCGGGCAACGTGGGCACGATAATCAGGACCGCCGACTGGTTCGGAATCGAGACCGTCATCTGCACAAAGGACTGCGCCGAGCCTTACGGGCCGAAGGTTGTGCAAGCGACCATGGGAGCGCTGAGCAGGGTGAGTGTCAAGGAGACCGACAACCTGAGCGCACTGCTCAAGGACGCGGCCAGAAGGGGCGTCAGCATCTACGGCACGCTGCTCGAGGGCAACGACATAACACAAGAGGAGTTGAGCGAGGACGGCGTAATCGTCATGGGAAGCGAAGGCAACGGACTGAGCAGCGAGGTGAGGGAGTGCGTGAGCAAAAGGCTCAGAATCGAGAACTGGCCCAAAGGCAGGGAGACGTCGGAATCGCTGAACGTGGCCGCAGCCACAGCCATTGTCTGCGCAGAGTTCAGAAGAAGACTCAAGAAGTGACAAACGCAAAAAAGTGGAAAAGAAGATTTGTGTAGTCCGGTGATTTTTATACTTTTGCACTCTGCAATAATCGAAAACGGAATTGCACAAAAACGAAAATCATAAATAAAAACCTTTAGAAAAACTTTTTATGGCTAAAACAGCGGATATTAAAAACGGAATGTGCCTCGAGTTCGACGGCCAGTACTACTATGTTGTTGAGTTCCTTCACGTTAAGCCAGGCAAGGGTCCTGCTTTCGTAAGAACAAAGCTGAAGAACGTAAAGACTGGTCTCGTAATAGAGAAGACTCTTAACGCAGGTATCAAAATCAACGACGTAAGAATCGAAAGACGCTCATACCAGTATCTCTACAACGACGACATGGGTTACACATTCATGGACACAGAGAGCTTCGAGCAGATAATCATACAAAAGAACCTCATCAACGGTGTTGACTACCTGAAAGAGGGCGAGATGTGCGAGGTTGTCGTACACGCAGAGTCTGAGACAGTGCTCTACGTTGACGTTCCAACAATCGTAGTTCTCGAGATCACTTACACTGAGCCAGGCTTGAAGGGCGACACTGCTACAAACGCACTGAAGGACGCTACAGTCGAGACAGGCGCTAAGGTAAGAGTTCCCCTCTTCATCAACCAGGGCGAGAAGATCAAGGTTGACACAAGAGACGGTTCATACGTTGAGCGTGTAAAGGCATAAGCGACACATCGCTATAACACAAAGGCGTTTCCCAAAAGGAGACGCCTTTTTTATTGCCACAAATTCCGCAGATGATGTTTTTTATTTACTTTTGCATTACTAAAAAAATAAAAAATGAAACTGAAAAAGACTGCATTTATTGCAATATTAGGACTGAACATAGGAATCTACGGATGTTCAGCAAACAACTCAAGCACAGACAACAACGTCAACACCGAGACCTCTACCGAGGCTAATAACTCCGCATCAACATACACCGACGACGTGAGAGAACTTGTGGGCATGGACCACGGCAAACGCACAGTGAGAATAGCCCCAGACGTAAGAATCTCACACCCTGAACTGAGAAAGAACCAGGCGAACAGATTCATCGTCATGTCCAAGAAGGACTATTATTTATATGTATATGAAGGACAGGGCGCCGACACAGTGCTCCTCGCGCGATACGACTGCGCGTTCAGCCAGAAGAAAGGCAACAAGCAGCAGCGAGGCGACATGAAGACTCCGCACTGCACGATGACCAACCCTTTCAAGATAACCGAGATAAAGGACGCGTCATCATGGGTGCATGACTTCGGCGACGGCAGAGGAGCCATAAAAAGCTACGGCAACTACTTCCTGCGTCTGCTGACCGACCCACACAAGGGAATCGGAATACACGGCAGCACGAACAACGAGGAAAGCGTGCCAGGAAGAGCAAGCGAGGGCTGCATCCGCCTGAAGGACGAAGACATCATCGACCTGAGGAAGAACTACGCTTTCGTTGGCATGAAAGTTGTCATAAAAGCCGAGGACAAGGACGACCTGCCGTTTGAGACACGCGTGTTCGAGAAGCAGAACATAAAGAGACTGCGCCACCTCGACCCAAGCAAGACTCTGAGCAACGAGCAGATACAGAAGGCTCCGATAGAATTCAAGACAACAAAATAAGCAAGGTACTTGCACATTTTTTAAGACATGGCATTAAACTACATCTGGATCGGACTTTTCACCATTGGCGTGATTGTGGGAGTGGTCAAGCTTTTCCTTGGCGACTTCAACGCAATGCCGGAAATGATGGACTCGATATTCAGCATGTCCAACCTTGCGTTCGACATGACCATCGGACTGACAGGCACACTGACTTTCTGGATGGGAGTGATGAAGGTGGGAGAAGACAGCGGACTGATAACCAGACTCGCAAAAAAGCTGTCGCCAGTGCTCGTGAAGCTGTTCCCGGAGATTCCTAAGGACCACCCTGCCCTCTCGTCACTGTTCATGAACATCTCGGCGAACATGCTCGGACTCGACAACGCCGCAACGCCTATCGGACTGAAGGCCATGCAGGAGATGCAGTCGATAAACAAGCAAAAGGACACAGCCAGCAACTCCATGATCATGTTCCTGACGCTTAACACCTCAGGACTGACCATCATCCCCGTTTCCATAATGGCCTACAGGTCGAAGTTCGGAGCTGCCGACCCGACCGACATCTTCATTCCGCTGCTGCTGACGACGATGTGCTCAACATTAGTCGGACTGCTGACGGTATGCGCCATACAGAAGATAAACCTGCTGAACAAGACACTGATAGCCACATTCGCCGGCATTTCGCTTTTCGTGGCTGGCATATTCACCGCCGTCAGCTCCTTGGACAGCGAGCAGATGCAGATATTCTGCAGAGTGCTGACAAGTATTCTGATTCTGGGCTGCATCATGTTCTTCCTCTACTCGGGCGTAAGAAAGAAAATCAATGTTTACGACTCATTCATCGAAGGCGCGAAAGGCGGTTTCCACCTTGCCGTTAGCCTCATCCCGTACTGCGTCGCCATACTCGCTGCCATAGGCGTGTTCAGAGCGTCGGGCGCATTGACCATGCTGCAGAACGGCGTCAGCAGATTCGTGGAGTGGATGGGATTCAACAGCGACTTCGTGGGCGCGATACCTGTGGCACTGATGAAACCGCTCAACGGCGCAGGCGCAAGAGGAATGATGATCGAGTGCTTCAACTCGTTCGGGCCCGACTCGTTCGTCGGCCACTTGGCGAGCATCCTGCAAGGCTCGACAGACACGACATTCTACATCCTTGCCATATACTTCGGCAGTGTAGGCATCAAGAAATACAGATACGCAGTAGCGACCGGACTTCTGGCCGACGTCGCCGGAATGATAGCCGCAGTGCTGCTTTGCTACGTCTTTTTCGGATAAACCAATATATTAACAACAAAACAAAAGAAAACATGAAAAAGAAATCAATCTCAATTTTCAGCAAGATTATGCTTGCGCTGGGCTTCTTCATCGCAGTAGGAGCCACAACTGAAGCGCTGGCACAGTCAAAAGTCGTTGTGATAAGCGGAACTGGCGTGCGCCTGCGCTTAGGTCCTGGAACCGACTACAACTACCTGACCAACGACAAGGGCGACCAAATCTCACCTTCTAAGGGCGCAAAGCTCGAGTACCAAGGCGAATACGGCGACTGGTACAGAGTGAAGTTCAGCAACGGCAGCTACTATGTGTCAAAGGACTTCGCCTACATCCAGAACGGCGCTGCAAAACCAGCAGCCAAGCCAGCCAAAAAAGTTGTCGTGATAAGCGGAACTGGCGTGCGTCTGCGCTTAGGCCCTGGAACCGACTACACTTACCTGAAGAACTCAAAAGGCGAGCAAATCTCGCCAGCCAAGGGCGCAAAGCTCGACTACATCGGCGAAGAGGACGGATGGTTCATCGTGAAGTACGGCAACGGAAACTACTACGTGTCTAAGGATTTCTCATACATCAGCACAAGCAAGTAAGAAATCAATTTTAGACCAATCATAAAAGGCTCTGCATTTTGACATGCGGAGCTTTTTTTATGCACAATATTGCATATATATAAATAAATTTGCATTTTTTGAAAATAAATATGCAGACAGAGGATATAACAATCCATTTTTATGCATACTTTTGCAAACGCTAATATTAAGAGAGAATCTGATTGTTTTCCGGCAGGAACACCATCTGAAAATTCAGATAAGATTAGAGAATAAATATTCAAAAACGGAAGAGATGAAAAGCAAGATCGACAGAAGGGAAAACATTGTGGACATAATAAGCAACGAGATGGTCGGCAACCAGGACGACTTGCTCAAGGCGCTTAAGGACAGAGGTTTCGACCTCACCCAGGCCACATTGTCAAGAGACCTCAAGTCGCTCAGAATCGTGAAGCATCTCAACCAGGACGGCAAATACGAATACAAGATGCCGGAAGAGCCGCAGAAGAAAAGAAGCGTGCTGGCCGTCGGAGAGGTGACGATTGAATTCTCGGGAAACATCGCTGTGCTGAAGACCAAGGCCGGATATGCCAGCGGGCTCGCGCTCGACATCGACGAAGCAGGCATAAGCTGTATAATAGGCACAATAGCCGGCGACGACACGATACTGCTCGTGAAAAAGGAAAACGCCAAAAGAGAGGAAATGATTTCCGACTTGGGAAAGATAATCGAAAGACTGAAAATAATAGAATAACCAATCATAACGATGAAAGAAAAAGAGAGTCCAAACATTGAAATAATGATAGCCAACGAGGCTCATTATGGATACGTGGAGAAAATACTTGACACTGTGGAGAAGGCTGCCAAGGCGCGTGGAACTGGAATCGCGCGACGCACTCCGGAATACATCCTGTCGAAGATGAAAGCCGGCAACGCAATAATCGCGTTCGTGGACGGAGTCTGGGCTGGATTCTGCTACATCGAGTCATGGAGCGACAAGAAGTTCGTGGCAAACTCCGGACTCATCGTAAGCCCTGAGTTCAGAGGAATGGGACTCGCCAAGAAGATTAAGAGAAAGGCGTTCGAACTGTCAAGAACAAAATATCCTAACGCCAAGCTGTTCGGCATCACAACCGGTCTCGCCGTGATGAAGATAAACACTGAAATCGGATACAGACCTGTGACATTCTCCGAGCTGACCGACGACCCTGAGTACTGGAAGGAGTGCGAGGCGTGCATCAACTTCGACGTGCTGAAGAGAAACAACTACACAAGATGTCTCTGCACAGGCATGCTCTACGACCCAGCCGAGCACGTGGGCAAGGAAATGCCTTGGAAGAAAGAGGAGGAAGCGAAGGAAAGCAGAATAGAAAGATGGAAGAACGCTCTGAAGAAAATATTCTCGCTCCCCATAGCCAACGGCACCTACAAGGGCAATAACAAAGACATCGAGCATTGATAACAAAATAACAAACAACATAAAACAGGTAAAATGAAAAAAGTATTATTAGCATTCAGCGGCGGATTGGACACCTCTTTCTGCGCAATGTATCTGAAAGAACAAGGTTACGAAGTACACACTGCGCTCGCAAACACAGGAGGTTTTGACGCAGAGGAACTTAAGGTTATAGAAGAGAAGGCTAAGAAACTCGGAGTGGCAAGCCACGCTTCTTTGGACGTAACAAAGGACTATTACAACAAGAGCATAAAGTACATGGTGTTCGGCAACGTGCTGAGAAACGGCACTTACCCAATATCAGTAAGCTCGGAGAGAATTTTCCAGGCTATCGCCATCATCGAGTACGCTAAGAAGATAGGCGCCGACGCTGTGGCTCACGGTTCGACTGGCGCAGGAAACGACCAGGTTCGTTTCGACCTGACTTTCCAGATTCTCGCTCCTGAAATCGAGATTATCACCCCAACACGCGACATGGAGCTGACAAGAGAATACGAGATAAACTACCTGAAGGAGCACGGATACGTGGCTGACTTCAAGAAGCTCGAGTACTCTATCAACAAAGGATTGTGGGGAACATCAGTCGGCGGCAAGGAGACACTCAAGTCTAACGAAACACTGCCAGAAGAAGCTTACCCAAGCCAGGTAACAAAGACCGAGGGAAGCCAGATGACCATCGACTTCGTGAACGGAGAAATCGCCGGCGTAAACGGCAAGAAGTTCGACGACAAGATCGCTGCCATCAACGAAGTGAACAGACTCGGCTCTGAGTACGGAATCGGCCGCGACATGCACATCGGCGACACTATCATAGGCATCAAGGGTCGTGTAGGATTCGAGGCAGCAGGCGCTATCCTCATAATCAACGCACACAAGATGCTCGAGAAGCACACACTGACTAAGTGGCAGCAGTACTGGAAGGACCAGATCGGCACATGGTACGGAATGTTCCTGCACGAGGCACAGTATCTTGAGCCTGTGATGAGAGACATGGAGGCTATGCTCGAGAGCTCGCAAAGAAACGTAACAGGAAGAGTAATCATCAACCTTCGCCCTTACTCATACACACTCGTAGGCGTAGAGACCGACTTCGACCTCATGCGCAGCGACTTCGGCGAGTACGGAGAGGTTGTTAAGGCTTGGACTGCCGACGACGTGAAGGGATTCACCAAGATCCTCGGCAACCAGATGAAGATCTACCACAACGTACAGAAGAGAAACGGCAAGAAATAACACAAGCCACAAGAATATTACAACAGCAAGCGGCAGGCTTTTTTTAGTCTGCCGCTTGTTTTTTGTAACAGAATCATAACAGGACGGAAACAGGGTTGAAACAAAACAGACATAGCTTTGCCGACGAAAAGCAACAGAACATTAATGAATTAAAGAAATTTTTCGCCAATTAGAATGAAATAATGTACATTTGTTGCCTAATAACAACACCGCTGAAGAAAACATAAAACAGAAATACAAAACATGAAAAAACTTTGCATCGCCATAGCAGCTATAACGCTGACTACAACGGCCATGGCGCAAACACAAGAAACAGAAAAAACAGAAGCACAAAGCAAAGAACCAGTTTCGAAAAACGAAAGCAAAACCAAACGTGTAATCAACGAGATAAAGAGCCACGTGAAGTTCTACGGATTCGTCAGAAACTTCTTCTACTACAACTCAAGAGAGAACCTCGAGACCAGCGGTGGCCTCATCGAGCTCATACCTCTCGACAAGGAAGTCAACCGATTAGGCGAGGACCTGAACAACCAAGCCAACTCAAGATACTTGGCGATGACCACAAGAGTGGGCATGAACATAACCGGTCCGGACGTATGGGGAGCCAAGACATCGGGCAACATCGAGTTCGACTTCAACGGATACGGCGACCAGAACTCGCTCTTCAGAATCAGACACGCCTTCTTCAGACTCGACTGGACACACCACGCACTGATACTCGGCCAGACATGGCATCCGCTGGTAGGATGCGCCACACCAGACGAATTCAGCTACGCCGCCGGCGCGCCTTACAACACACTGAACCGTAGCCCACAGATACAATACAACTACAAGCCTGTAGAAGGACTGAGCCTGA
>JAGCQO010000229.1 GCA_017965125.1 Paludibacteraceae bacterium | reverse complement strand
TTCTGGGTCGAACGCATACTGAACGTTACATTCACCAACGATGCCTATGTGTCTAACAATCTTTATCTCTATCTCTCTTAGCTTGTGGTACTCGTGGTTGCTCAATGTCTGCGATGGCGCAACTACGATTGACTCTCCGGTGTGAATGCCGAGCGGGTCGAAGTTCTCCATGTTGCAGACTGTTATGCAGTTGTCGTACTTGTCGCGTACAACTTCATACTCGATTTCCTTCCAGCCCTTGAGCGACTTCTCGATGAGCAACTGAGGAGAGTAGGTCAGTGCCTTCTCTGCCAAAGCGTTCAGCTCTTCCTCGTTGTTGCAGAATCCCGAGCCAAGTCCGCCAAGTGCGTAAGCGGCTCTGATTATTATCGGATAGCCGAGGTCTGAAGCCGCCTTGCGTGCGTCGTCGAGGTTCTCGACTGCCACAGACTTGATTGTCTTGACGTCAATCTCGTTCAGACGCTCAACGAACAACTCACGGTCCTCTGTGTCGATTATCGCCTGAACTGGCGTTCCGAGCACTTTCACGTTGTTCTTCTCAAGCACCTTGCTCTTGTAGAGCTCCACACCGCAGTTCAGCGCTGTCTGTCCGCCGAAGCTCAACAGCAGGCCTTCTGGCTTCTCTCTCTCGATGACCTTCTCCACGAAGTAAGGTGTCACAGGCAGGAAGTAAATCTTGTCTGCTATGCCTTCAGAAGTCTGGACTGTAGCGATGTTTGGATTTATAAGGATTGTCTCGATGTTCTCTTCCTTGAGTGCCTTCAACGCCTGGCTACCTGAGTAGTCGAACTCGCCGGCCTCACCGATTTTCAAGGCTCCAGAACCAAGGATAAGCACCTTCGAAGGCTTCTTCAGTGGCTCTGACTTGCCGCCGGTGAGTGTTATCTTGCCTGTCTCAATAGTCTTGATGAACTCGTCGAAAAGGAATTCTGTGTCTGTTGGTCCAGAAGCGGCTTCTGGGTGGAACTGGGCTGAGAAGAAAGGCTTTGTCTTATGTCTGATACCTTCGTTTGTGCCGTCGTTCAGATTCACGAACAGTGGCTCCCAGTCCGATGGGATAGTGTCGTTGTCAACTGCGTAACCGTGGTTCTGGCTTGTGATGAAGCAACGGTTTGTACCGTTCAGTATCACTGGCTGGTTGTGGCCGCGGTGACCGTATTTCAGTTTATATGTCTTAGCGCCGGCTGCGATAGAGAGCAGCTGGTTACCCATACAGATTCCGAAGATTGGCTTGCCGGTCTCCATCACCTTGCGTATGTGCTCGACTGTCACGCCGCACATCTGAGGGTCGCCTGGACCGTTGCTTATGAAGAGCGCGTCGAAGTCCATGCCTGTGAAGTCATAGTCCCATGGCACTCTTATCACTGTTGTGTCACGCTTAAGCAGACATCTTATTATATTATGCTTTACACCACAATCTATGAGAACTACCTTGTGCTTGCCGTTGCCGTATGTCACGACTTCCTTGCAAGACACTTCCTTCACCCAGTTCACCTTGGTTGAGTCGAAGAACTCAATGCTGTCGCCTTCGAACTCTATCTTTGCCTTCATGGCTCCCTTCTCTCTTATTATCTGGGTCAGGGCACGGGTGTCGATTCCAGTCAGGGCAGGGACCTTCTCTCTCTTGAGCCATTCGCCGAGACTCTCAACAGCGTCCCAGTGGCTGTAGTCCTCTGAGTAGTCGGACACGATCAAACCTTTGACGTGAATCTTGTCGCCCTCGAGTTTCTTGCTCAGTCCCTCAGCCTCGAAGCTCGCCTCTGGAACTCCGTAGTTGCCTACCAAAGGGAATGTAATAGTCAGTATCTGTCCCGCATAACTTGGGTCTGTTAAACTCTCTGGATAACCCACCATTGCGGTGTTGAAAACAATCTCTCCTGCTGCGGATGACTCGTAACCAAAGCTGAATCCCTCGAACTCAACGCCGTTTTCCAATACGAGTTTCGCTTTTTTCATTGCAGGCTTGGAACCTGCGACTGACTGTAAATCCTTCATTTTTGACTATTGTGTGTAAATGTTATATGCTTAAGTGTGAGTGTATTAACAAATCGAGTAGGGTGGAACACCGCGTCAGCCTTGGCGCTCTTCTACTATTCAAACTACAAAGATAGTGTTTTTTTACGGAGTGAAAACTTTTATTTCACTTAAATAAAATATTCATGGCGGAACGTGGATTTTTCGATGGTTTCATGAAAAAAAATCACTCCGATTTTATAATTTTGCGCACTTTTCTGCGTTATACATACAGAAATTCACTTCAAAAACAGACTAACTATGAAAAAGAACTCAATTCTTATAATCATCACCGCTATTCTTATGGGATTCATCGCTGCTTCTTGCGGCACAAGCGAGCCGACATACAAAAAGAACAGCGGACTGAAGAAGACTTCACACAGCACTGTAGCCAAGACGTCTAACGGCGTTTTCTGCAAGAAGTAACACGGAAGACGATAAAGTCATGTTGCAACAAGTCATTACAATCACAATCGTGGCAGCGGCCTTCTTGTATGTCTCACACAGGATTTACAAGACTTTGACCGCCGAGAAACCACAGTGCAGCGGATGCGAGTTCGGCAAGAACTGCAACGGCAAATGCGACATGCACTTAAAGGCGAAGAAGAGCTAACACGCAAGTTTAATACTTACAGAACAACGAGCAGAATGCCAAGGTTTTACAGCCTGCGTTTTTGCTCGTTTTTTTGTTTTAGTAAACCAAACCTGTAGGCGTGTGGCATGCCATATTTTTCGGTTGCTGTAGTTCGACTTCGCTCACTAACCAAGCGGAGTCGAAGCGCATTTCATATTTTAAAATCCCCATGGTGCGCAGTAGAGACGGAGCGCGCCGCGGCTCTGCATGATTTCTGCCGTTATTGAGTCGCTTCGCGAGAAATTGAGCAAATTGACACAAATCAAACAGAATAATATTTTTGAACAATTTATTTTCATTTGCGCCACGGGCTCACACCCGTGTCTATGTTATTTTCGCCCCTTAGTGGCTGTTCATGATTGTAGTCCTGGAAGGACGATATATTTATAGGCAGGGGTGTAAGTTCACCGACGGCACGAAAGAAAAATACCTGTCACCTGATTATTTTTTTGAATAGTTCGCGCAAAAGAAATACCTTTGTAAAATTTTACACACAAGAACTGTTATTACACTTTTAAGACTTATGGCTAAATTCATCAACGAAGTTTCAAGAACGTTTAGCGAGTACCTGCTCATACCGGGATTCACATCTAAGGATTGCGTCCCTAACAAAGTCGACTTGCGCACACCTTTAGTGAAGTTCAAGAAAGGCGAGGAGCCTTCTTTACACCTTAATATACCTTTCGTGTCAGTCATCATGCAGTCGGTTTCCGACGACAACATGGCTATCGCACTGGCGAAAAACGGAGGCGTGTCGTTCATCTACGGTTCTCAGAGCATCGAGTCGCAGGCTGCGATGGTGCAGAGAGTGAAAAACCACAAGTCAGGATTCGTGACATCAAGAGCCAACCTCACTCCAGACTCGACACTCGCCGACGCCATCGCGCTGAAGGAGAAGACTGGATTCTCGACATTCGGCATAACCAATGACGGAACATCAAACGGCAAACTGCTCGGAATACTCACCGGCAGAGACTACCGACCATCACGCGACCCTAAGGACGCACCTGTGAAGAACTACATGACTCCGTTCGAGAAGCTCATCTACGCCAACGAAGGCGTGACTCTCGGCGAGGCCAACGACATAATCTGGGAAAACAAGCTCAACTGCCTCCCTGTGGTTGACAAGAACCAGAACCTGCTTTACTTCGTGTTCCGCAAGGACTACGAAAGCCACAAGGAGAACCCGCTGGAGCTTTCCGACAGCAACAAGCGACTCATCGTGGGCGCAGGAATAAACACACGCGACTACAAAGAGAGAGTGCCTGCGCTCGTGGAGGCTGGAGTGGACGTGGTCTGCATGGACTCTTCGGACGGCTACTCTATATGGCAGAAGGAGACTCTCGACTGGATCAGAGCAAAATACGGCGACAAGGTGAAGGTGGGCGCAGGAAACGTCGTTGACCGCGACGGATTCAACTACCTCGCAGAGGCTGGCGCCGACTTCATAAAGATAGGTGTGGGCGGTGGCTCCATCTGCATCACAAGAGAGCAGAAGGGTATAGGCCGCGGACAGGCGACTGCCGTTATCGAGGTGGCCGCAGCACGCGACGAGTATTTCAAGAAGACTGGCGTTTATATCCCTATCTGTTCGGACGGCGGACTCGTGCAGGACTACCACATGGTGCTTGCGCTCGCTATGGGTGCCGACTTCCTGATGATGGGACGTTACTTCGCAAGATTCGACGAGAGTCCAACACGCAAACTGCTCATCGGCGGCAACTACGTCAAGGAATACTGGGGCGAAGGCTCAAACAGAGCGCGCAACTGGCAGAGATATGACATGGGCGGCGAGGCTGCGCTCAAGTTCGAGGAAGGCGTCGATAGCTATGTGCCTTACGCTGGCTCGCTCAAGTCGAACCTCGACCTCACGCTCGGCAAGATGAAATCAACAATGTGCAGCTGCGGTGTTACCAACCTCAAGGAGCTGAAAGAGGAGGGCAAGATAACACTCGTTTCCGCTACATCGATAGTCGAGGGCGGAGCGCACGACGTAATAGTAAAGCAAGCGCAGAAATAGGAATACATAGATATTTCAGGAACACATATGAAGGAGGTGGCAACACCTCCTTTTTTATTGCCATAATGCACATCGGCTGTATATAAGAAATGTTATTTTCATCAAGTGCGCAGTAGAGACGGAACGCGCTCCGTCTGGTGTAAATTACTGATATTGCGCGATTTAGACGGTGCATGCACCGTCTCTACAAAACACAGCACCATTTCGGTCACTGAGCGATAGCCGAAGTGCCGAAAAAGCATTGAACCTTCAGAAAATCGCTTCGCGAGAAATCAGGCAAATAGCAACAAATCGGACAGAATATTCTATTTGAACGATTTGATTTTATTTTGATGGATTTCTGTCCGCAGGACATTACATATAGTTTTGCTTGTAGAGACGGAGCATGCTCCGTCTGAGATATTTTATTGATTAGTTGCGAATTAGACGGTGCGCGCACCGTCTCTACAAAACACAGCACCATTTCGGCACCCTGTGCTTCTTGGTCACTGAGCGTCGTCGAAGTGCCGAATGGTAACTTCATTTTTCTCCTTCGCTTCGGCTCCATTGCATTGCGCTCAGCGGG
>JAGCQO010000228.1 GCA_017965125.1 Paludibacteraceae bacterium | reverse complement strand
GCCATATCGTCGCGGCTCAGGTCGCTTATCGCCACCTTAGGCGCGCCTTTGGCTTTGAGTATCTCAGCCAGCTTCTGCGCGGCTTCGGCTGTGCCTCCGTGTATTGACGCGTATGCCACGAACACGCCCTCTGTCTCTACGCCGTATTTGCTCCATGTGTCGTACAGACCGAGGTAGTACGAAAGGTTCTCCTTGAGTATCGGACCGTGCAGCGGACAGATTGTCTGGATGTCGAGCGCGGCGGCTTTCTTCAGCAGCGCCTGCACCTGTGTGCCGTACTTTCCGCAGATGTTGAAGTAGTAGCGGCGTGCCTCGCAAGCCCAGTCCTCATCGGTTGACAGCGCGCCGAACTTGCCGAATGCGTCGGCCGAGAACAGCACCTTGTCCTTTGTGTCGTATGTCACGATTACCTCTGGCCAGTGCACCATAGGCGCAGCGATGAACTTGAGAGTGTGGCTGCCAAGGGCCAGTTCGTCGCCTTCCTTCACCACCTTTGTGCGTGAGGCGAAGTCGATGCCGTCGAAGAACTGTGGAAGCATCTTGGCTGCTATGGCGGAAGTGACTATCTGAATGTCGGGATAAAGCGAAATCAGGTTCACAATCTCTCCTGCGTGGTCTGGCTCGAGGTGCTGCACCACGAGGTAGTCCGGCTTGCGTCCGTTCAGGGCGTTTTGCAAGTTGCTCAGCCACTCTTTGCCCTTGCGGCTGTCGGCTGTGTCCATCACCGCAATCTTCTCGTCCATTATCACGTATGAGTTGTACGCCATGCCGTTTGGCACGACATATTGGCTCTCGAATAAATCCAAATCGGCATCATCCACACCGATGTACTTGATGTCTTTTGTTATTTCCATTTATGTGTTAATTTATTTCTCAATTATCCAGTCGCCTTGGTATTTTACACTCGCACCGATGATGCCTCCGTATGTGTTTTTCATCCATTCATCAACATAGAAGCGGGCGTAGCGCACAATTGTCTGGAATTCGTTGTCAGGATAACCAAGATAGGAAATATTACCCACGATGTCTTTAGAGATCACCTCGCTTTCGTATTTTATGATGTATCCGTGTCCGGGCTGCACAGCTACTTTTTCTGCCCACCCGTTTTCGGGGATGTTTTTTATGCTTCCGAGTCCCTTCACTGGTCCTACAGAGACGATGCACTTCTTGCTTACAGAAATGCCGGCTTCAGGTATGCCTTTGTTATAACGATCGTTATACCTCAAAAAGAAGTTGTTGCCACCGTCTATGTCCAGGCGTACTGACGCCTCTAACTCCTGCGTTTCTCCATCCTTGTCAATGTAGCTGAATGTTCCCATAGGTATTGTGGCATAGATTTTGGCGTCGTCATTGCGGATGTTGGCAAAGGCTGTGCCTTGTGGGTCTGACGGTGTTTTGTCATCGTCGCTGCAAGAAGCCAAACTTGCGCTGAGCAATGTAGCCATTATCATGGCAAGCATGCTGTAGATAATGTTCTGCGTTTTCATAGTGGTTTCTTTTAAATGGTTAATGATAATTTGTTTTGCATAAGCGAAAGATAAATAAAATATTTTGAGTTGAATCTATGTAGTTTCTGTTTTTATGTTGCATAATATGATTTTTTTCGCATCTGCGGTGATGCCGCGATACATGGAGCCGAACTGTGGAGTATTTGTGTTTTTAATAAAGCCAAGAGTCGTTATGTTGTTGGCAGACTGTTGTCTTTTTTCTAAATTTGCAAGACTTGTTAAGGAAAAATCTTTAAAGATTATAATCTAAATAAACAATGAAAAAAGCGGTGTTAAACATTGCGATTCCGGGCATTCTCCTTCCTTTGTCGCTCGGGTCGGTTTACAATTACTCGCAGTATGCGAAAAATCTGATGGAGGCGTTCGATATTACGAAGTTCCAGGCCGACATCGGCTTCACACTGATAATCTTCTTCCTCGGCATGGGCGCGGCTGCGTTCGGTCGTTTTGTGGAGAGAAATCCTAAGAGAATGGCCATCGTGTCAACCATCCTGTTCGCTGTTGGTATGTTCATGCTGTCGTTCTCTGTTTATTCCAAGTTCCTGCCGCTTTACTACATCGGTTGCTCGTTCATGGGCTGCGGAACAGGTATCGGTTACACTAGCCCTATCAAGCAGCTTCTTTCTACGTTCGCTAACCACAAAGGCTTGGCTTCCGGCCTTGCCATCACGGGTTTCGGACTCGGTAAGTTCGTGGCCAGTCCGCTTATCGAGTGGCTGCTCGTCAAGTTCGAACTGCCGCTTGTGTTCCTCTTCATGGGCTTGATATTCCTTGCTTTCATGAGTTTCTCTGCGTTCCTGTTCAGACCGAACCCAGCGTTCATGTCCACTAAGCAGACGGCTATTCCATACAAGACCCTCGTCAAGGAGAAGTTCCTCACGATGGAGTATATTTCCATCTGGTTCATGTTCTTCATAAACATAACTTGCGGCCTTGCGCTCATCTCTCAGGAGAAGGGCTTGTTCCAGGCTGCTGGCTACACTGCCATCGCCATGCTTATGTCGGCTACGGCCATTGCCAATGTCGGCGGACGATTCGGCATGAGCACCATGTCCGACAAGATAGGTCGTAAGGCGGCTTACCACTGGGTGTGCAGCCTCGGCATTCTTGGCGCGTTCCTTTGCTACACTCAGATTCCGGTGCTGCTCATCGTCGGCGTGCTGCTGTGCGAGTTCTCCTACGGAGGAAACTTCTCGTGCCTGCCTTCGCTTCTGGCAAAGAAGTTCGGCAACAACTGCGTTTCCACAGTGCATGCGATGACGCTGTCTGGCTGGGGAATGGCTGGCATCGCCGGACCGGTCCTTGCCAATATCTTCACGACCGATTTGCTTTATTTGGTCCTTGCGCTGCTTTACATGATCGGATTCGTCGGATTCACCATCTTCGTGAAGAAGGACACTCCGGATTAATGCTCCCGGTTCATCATCAACCGGATTATATTTGATTTATGTATTTGTGATATAATAAGGGCTAAGCATTGATTTGCGGCCCTTATTTTGATTCTTAAAGAAGAGAAGATTTTATGCTTTGTTCGTTTTTGGCGGTGGTCTTGAACCTGTCGTTGGCGTCCGATGTCAATGCGCAGGGTGGTGTGCGTACGGGTTATGACGCGGTTGGCTTTGTGAATAGTCCTGCCGCTGTTGTTATTGACGAGAAAAGCACTCCGACTCTCGACAAGATGGACAGGATAGATTTCGTGACCGTCAGCACTGTGGGCGCTTCCAGAAATCCGATGACCAAGGAGGAGATTGACGAGAAAATCTCTGCTTATGGGCGATTCGACGGTCCGGAGGGCATGCCGTTCGACGAGTATCGTGAGGCGATGGAGAATGTGTGGGCGAATGTGACCGACTATGCCCATAAGGCTGAAAAGGTGGACGTTGACATGACCAAGGCTTACAGATACAGCGAGCTGGTAGGCATAATGAAGTCGCTGTCGAGATACGACGGTGTTTCGCTTTACGAGATAGGCCGATCTACAGAAGGCCGCACGATGTACGCGCTGGAGATTGATGTGCCGTCGTCGGCGAAGAAGAAAACGGTGGTGCTCACGGGCAGCATTCATGCCAGAGAGACCGCCGGGACGACATATCTGCTGAAGGAATTGTCGGACCTCCTGAGTGCGAACACAGCCGAGTCGCGAAGCGTGCTGTCGAGGATACGCTTCGCCGTCGTTCCGTGCTGCAACCCCGACGGCAGGGAGGGTGTGGCGTTCGACACGAGGGCGTACACAACGTCCGACGGACAGCTCTGGAAAGCCACGACCAACGGCACCGACCTGAACCGCAACTTCCCCGGCCTCGTGTGGTCGCAAGTGGCTAGCGGCAACAAGAAATCGGCGTCGGTGGCGAAGAGCCCCCGTGGTGCCAACTATCCGGGCGACCATGCCGGCAGCTGCGCCGAGACCCGTGCGCTCATGAAGTTCCTGTATTATTACATAGCCGTCGAGAAGGCTCCGGTGCTTGTCGATTATCATCAGCAGGGGCGCTTGTCGTACGCCGGCAAGCCGTACAGCACGACGAGGCAGCAGAACGTCAGCAAGGACATGGCGGACAAGATGGTGGCGGTGCTGAACCGCGGGAACAGGCATAATTACGCCAGTCTGAGCGAGTCGGCCGACTATGGCTTGAACGGCACCGGCTCCACACTGACCGACTATGCGTGTTCGATAGCCTTCGGCGCCAAGCACAGCACGTCGTACGGCTTCTGCGTCTATGTGGACGGCACGACGGAATACCCCCTGTGCGCCATCCGGAGAGCCGACGAGTCGCCCGTCGCTCAGCAGGAACTCGTTCCGGGCTTCCGCTCCATCACGATTGAAATCGGCTACGGCCGTCAGTACCTCGGCTACAGCTACGAGACGCGCCGCCTCCTCGCCGACGAATACTCCTCCCGCCACTTCGACCGCCTCCTCTACGAACTCGCGAAATACAGCGACGGAGTGAGGTGAAAAGTGGATGTTTTATAAAGAAAAAGACAGACTTAAAGTCTGTCTTTTTTTGTTGAAAAACATTTAAACTTAATGTGGGTGCAAAAGATAATTGTTCTAAATTTATTTGTTGTAAAAAAATGATATGAATAAGGGTATTAATACTTTGTTGGTTAAGTTCGGAAATGAGATAGCACGCCATGAACTTCCTCTTTTCAGAGGCGCTATTGTAGATGCGGTTGTTGATGCTGATGTGTTGTTTCATAACCTTTTGGACGATGATAAGCTTCGGTACAGCTATCCGTTGATTCAGTACAAACGTTTAAATGGCAAGGCGGCGATAGTTTGTGTGGGTGAAGGAACGGAGGCTATAGGGCAGTTGTTCTCTTCTTGCAATTTTGATGTTTGTCTTGGCGAAAGGCGTTTGAACTTGGATGTTGAAAGAATACAACCTCAAAAGACGCTTGTGCAAGTGTGGCAGGATATGTTCGCTTACCACTTGCGTTCTTGGCTGCCTTTGAATCAGGGGAATTATGAAAGGTACATGAATACGGAAAGTGTGGCAGAGAGATACGCCATGCTTGAACGTCTGCTTGTTGGCAATATACTTTCATTTGCAAAGGGTGTTGGTGTGCATTTCGAAGAGCAGGTGGTTTGTAAAATCACAGTTGTGGACGAGCCTCGTACCATTCGTTTCAAGAATGTGAAAATGATGGCTTTTGACGTTGAATTCAAATCAAATGTCTCATTGCCTAATTATATAGGTATAGGCAAGGGCGTAAGTCTGGGGCATGGTGTGGTTGTGAGAAATTTTGAAAAGAAAGATTAATGTATATATAAAATATGAGTGATACGAAATTTCTATATGGGGCGGCGGTGCAAGGCATCCAAGGCTTCATTTTTCAGACTAACAAGCTCCGTGAGATAGTCGGAGCAAGCGAACTGGTGGAGGAAATATGCACTAGTAAGTTTGAAGACCTTTTCAAACAGGTTGGCGTTGAATACAATCCAGACAAATGCATCCTTCATGCAGCTGGCAATATCAAGTACATCTTCAATAATGAGCAAGAATGTGCGAAGATTGTTCGTGTATTTCCGAAGATAATCTTTGAGTTTGCCCCAGGAGTTACAGTTAGTCAGGCTGTCGTTAAAATGGATGGAAAATTCGAAAAATTCGAAAATGCAGTCAACGAATTGGAGAAACGTCTTCGCATCCAACGCAATAGGCCAATGCGTAGTGCGACACTTTGACTGATGGGAATCGAGATAAGCAGGCATACTGGATTGCAGGTCACTTTCGTGAAATAAGAGACAATGTTTGGCAAAAAAGAGGAGTTGCATTAGGATGAAAATTCAAAAGCCAAACAGTATGCCGAT
>JAGCQO010000227.1 GCA_017965125.1 Paludibacteraceae bacterium | reverse complement strand
TCCAACGTGTCAAGCCACTTGTCCACGGCAGCCACTGCCTCGTCCGGACATCTACGCGAGCACAAGAAAGCGGTGAGCTCTCTCTCCAACAGCTTTTCATTTCCAGTGTGTGTCATTTATAGTAAAATTTTGGTCATTAGAATGTCTTTTCAAATATAGGTTAAAAAAATGCACTCGCTATCTTTTTGACTTTTATTATGTAACACATTAACTTTTAGGCTTAGTTTTTAGTCAATTGTTTTTTGTTTTCAATGTAAATTCATATCTTTGTCCCCGTTTCGCAAAGAGGCTATAAGTGGCAATGATGACAACGAGGCTCATCACCCCGCCTCCCCGATAATTATTAAAACATACGTAATAATGTACGCTATCGTTGAAATTCAGGGTCAGCAGTTCCGTGTTGAAAAAGGACAAAAACTGTTCGTCCACTCTATCAAGGACGCTAAAGAAGGTGATAAGCTTGAGTTTGACAAGGTTCTTCTCGTTGACAACGAGGGTTCAGTCACTGTAGGTGCTCCTACTGTTGACGGCGCAAAGGTCAAGGCAGAGGTTAATGGTGACTTCCGTGGCAAGAAAGTTCTTGTGTTCCACAAAAAACGCCGCAAGGGCTACCGCAAGTTGAACGGTCACCGTCAGGACTTCACATCTTTAACAATCAGCGACATTCTCGCTTAATCGTTTAACCACTAAAAATTATTTATCATGGCACATAAAAAAGGTGTAGGTAGTTCTAAGAACGGACGTGAGTCTGCTTCAAAAAGACTCGGAGTTAAGATTTTCGGTGGTCAGAAGGTTGTAGCTGGCAACATCATCGTTCGTCAGCGCGGAACACAACACAACCCAGGCCAGAACGTTGGCATGGGCAATGATCACACTTTGTTCGCACTTATCGACGGTGTAGTTTCTTTCAAGAGAACTACAGGCGACAAGTCATACGTTTCTGTACTTCCAATTGAAGAGCAGAACTAAAACTTGCTAACAAGGAAAACTAATAAGAAAGGGTGACATTCTTTGTGTCGCCCTTTTTCAATAAAAGAAATTTAGATATGCTAACTCTTAAACAAATCACAGAAGACAAAGAAGGCATAATCCGCAAGCTCGCTAAAAAGCTGTTCGACGGAAGAGAGCCTATCGAGAACGTCATTGCGGTGAACGACACACGCAAGGCCACACAAGGCAAGCTTGACGCAAATCTTGCCGAGCTCAACAAGATATCTAAATCCATAGGCCTACTGCTGAAGGAAGGCAAGAAGGACGAGGCCGAGGCAGCCAAGCAGCAGGTCGCTTCGATAAAGGAGGCCAACAAGACACTTGAGGCCGACATGAAGGCGGCTGAGGAGAAGATCATCGCCATCCTCTCGACTATACCTAACATCCCATGCGACGAGGTGCCAGAAGGCAAGGACGCCAACGACAACGTCATCGAAAGAACCGGCGGCAACAAGGTGGAACTCCCTGAGGACGCTCTCCCACACTGGGAATTGGCAAAGAAATACAACCTCATCGACTTCGACCTCGGCGTGAAGATAACCGGAGCCGGATTCCCTGTCTATATCGGCAAGGGCGCACGTCTGCAAAGAGCCCTCATCGACTTCTTCCTCGACGAGGCGCAGAAGAGCGGATACACCGAGATAATGCCGCCTACAGTGGTGAACTCGGCGTCTGGATTCGGAACAGGACAATTGCCTGACAAGGAAGGACAGATGTACCACACAGACCTCGACGACCTCTACCTGATACCTACAGCGGAAGTCCCTGTGACCAACATCTACCGCGACGTGATCCTGGACAAGAAGGACCTCCCAATAAAGAACTGCGCATACACACAGTGTTTCCGCCGCGAGGCCGGCTCATACGGCAAGGACGTGCGCGGACTGAACCGTCTGCACGAGTTCTCGAAGGTGGAGCTTGTCCGCATCGACACACCAGAGCACTCATACGAGTCGCTCAAGGAGATGCTCGCGCACGTCGAGGGTCTTGTACAGAAGCTGGAGCTGCCTTACCGCATCCTTCGTCTTTGCGGCGGCGACATGAGCTTCACTTCGTCAATCTGCTTCGACTTCGAGGTTTACTCAGAAGCACAGAAGCGCTGGTTGGAGGTCAGCTCAGTGTCTAACTTCGAGAGCTATCAGGCCAACCGTCTGAAGTGCCGTTTCCGCGACGAGGAGAAGAAGATACAGCTCTGCCACACACTGAACGGCAGCGCATTGGCTCTCCCACGTATCGTGGCAGCATTGCTCGAGAACAACCAGACCAAGGACGGCATACGCATACCAAAGGCGCTGCAGCCTTACACTGGTTTCGACATCATCGACTAAATCCATTTTCAGATAACGAAAGGAAGTCCGGACAGAAAAAGTCTGGACTTTTTTTATGGCCTAAAGCAAAGAAAAAACTTTTTCAAATTCAGTCTCTTTTGATAACTTTGCCAAAGTATAAAAATAAAACTGATAAAATTATGGGCAAATACAAACACGGTCAGATCGGCACACCGCTATTCGCAAGTTCCTGCAAATTAATGCTTCT
>JAGCQO010000226.1 GCA_017965125.1 Paludibacteraceae bacterium | reverse complement strand
GTGCTCTTCAACCTGAGCAACATGCTTTGCGGCTACAATCCCGATCGCGTATGGAACCTTTCTCCGTATCTCGGTGCAGGTGTTGTTCGCAACTGCTCATATAACACTTGGGAGCTTGCTGCAAGTGTTGGTCTGCAGAACACATGGCGTCTGGGTGACCGCATGAAGCTGAACCTTGATCTCGGTTACACTCTCACAGGTGACGACTTCGAAGGTGAAGGCAACGTTTGGGGCGGCCACAATCAGGCTAACCACGACCACTGGTTCACAGCTGAGGTCGGTCTCAGCTTTGACATTAGCAAGACCAACAAGTTCAATGCAGTGCCCGACGTAGACGCTTTGAAGGCTCTCTCACAGAGTCAGATCGACGCTCTTAACGCACAGCTCCGTGATGCTAACGGCACCATCGCTGACCTCCGTAACAAGCTCGCCAATATGCCCGAGCCCTCTACAACGGTTATCGACAACACCGTTAAGGAGTTCATCACCACTCCGGTTTCTGTCTTCTTCAACCTCGACAAGACCGAGATTGCTGTCCTGAAGGACCTCGTGAACGTTCGCGCTCTGGCCAAGTTCGCCAAGGAGAACGACCGCAGCATCCTCGTCACAGGTTATGCCGACAGTGCAACGGGTAGTGTGGAGCACAACCAGTGGCTGTCTGAGAAGCGTGCTGAGCGCGTAGCCAATGAGCTCATCAACATGGGTATCAGCCCGTCGAAGATTACCACAGCTGCCATGGGTGGTGTGGATATCCTCTCGCCGGTGGACTTCAACCGTCGTGCTACTGTGCAGATCACCGAAGAGTAATCACTCAACGATTTCTTAATAACAATGTCCAATTCATGGCAACCCTCTCTCGCATGAGGAGGTTGTCATGAATTGGACGTTTGTTTTTCTACCTACTCCTTAATAAAGAATACCATCAACTATGTTTGCAAAACAACTCTCCATTTTCCTAGAGAATAAGAGCGGCCGTTTGTCGGAAGTCACAGAACTCCTTGGCCACGCTGGAATAAATCTTTCCGCCATGAGTATTGCCGACAACAGCGATTTCGGTATCCTGCGCTGTATCGTCTCCGAGCCGGATCGTGCCATCCGCGTACTTCGCGATGAAGGCTTTGCCGTGAAAGCTACAGACGTCATCGGCTTTACCTGTTCGAATACAACCGGTGCTCTTGCAACCATCATGAGGCAACTCTCCAATGCCGGCGTGTTCATTGAGTATCTCTATTCCTTCAATAACGGCGACCATGCGAACGTGGTCATCCGTCCTACAGATCTGAATGCTTGTGAGCGTATCCTCGAACAGAATGGCGTTTCCTTTATCAGTCCTGACGATTTCAACAGGCTGTAATCCTGAAAGAAGTTTGGCGCAGCATAACCTATAGTTTGACGTCGCTTAAAATACAGTTTGCCGTCATTTTGTCTCTTGTTTGACGTAAAGGAATAATTCGTTTGACGTCGCGAAGTAGTCTGTTTCGCATCATTGAATGGATAACTTGGCGGTTTGTTCCATAAAAATCTAGTAAAAATCTTTCGAATTTGACGGTTTTGAGAGATTTTTTCTAGAAAAATTTGGCGGTTTCAGGAAAAGTGTGTACCTTTGCACCGCTTTTCGAAAGAACGGGCGTTTAGCTCAGCTGGTTTAGAGCATCTGCCTTACAAGCAGAGGGTCGGCGG
>JAGCQO010000225.1 GCA_017965125.1 Paludibacteraceae bacterium | reverse complement strand
CTTCGTTTACGGACTGCCTGAGATGAACAGAGAGAAGATAAAGGGCGCAATGCACATAGCCAATCCGGGCTGCTTCGCCACTGCCATACAGATAGGACTGCTGCCGCTGGCCAAGGCTGGTCTGCTGACCAACGAGATAAACACGACCGCTATAACCGGCAGCACAGGCGCAGGACAGAAGCCTACGGCGACATCGCACTTCAGCTGGAGAAACAACAACATTTCCGTTTACAAGGCTTTCCAGCACCAGCATTTGCTCGAAATCAGACAGTCGCTCACACAGCTGCAGGGCAAGTTCGACACCGAGCTTAACTTCATCCCTGTCAGAGGCGACTTCGCCAGAGGCATCTTCGTCTCGACCTACATGACCAGCGACCTGACGATAGAGCAGGCCTACGACTTGTACAACGAGTTCTACAAGGATGCGGCGTTCACATTCGTTTCCGAGAGCAACATCGACCTCAAGCAGGTTGTGAACACCAACAAGGCCGTTGTCAGCCTCCAGAAGCACGGTAACAAGCTCTTGGTGCTCAGCGCGATAGACAACTTGTTGAAGGGCGCGGCTGGTCAGGCGGTTCAGAACATGAACCTGCTATTCGGACTTGACGAGAAGGCCGGTCTGAAACTCAAGCCATCAGCGTTCTAAGGAGCGTTTCCATACAGACACAAAGGGCGGATCAGAAGAAGGTTCGCCTTTTTTTTGTTGTGGGGTATGAAAACAAAAAAGTCGGCAACTGATGTTACCGACTTTGTGGGCGTTGACGGATTCGAACCGCCGACCCTCTGCTTGTAAGGCAGATGCTCTGAACCAGCTGAGCTAAACGCCCGAAGACTATTGCCTTCTCAAAAGCGATGCAAAGATAGTAATATTTTGCCAACGAACAAGCGTTGCGCGAAAAAAGCTACCGTACAGAAACAAAAAAGACTGACCTCGCTTGGCCAGTCCTTTTTGATAACCTTAAATCTAATACTATGAAAAACACGATGCAAAGATATAGGTTTTATGTTATACAACATATTTTTCGCGTTAAAAATATGTTAAATGTATGCTAAAAAACATCTTAAAAAATTTTATTTTAACAATACCTTTATTTCAAAATATGTTAATCAGCAGTAAATCAGCAAATTAAGAAAAGAGTATAGTCTAATGCGCTATAAATCAGTTTTTTGCATGGCGTGAATTTCGGTTTTGTGCTTGGAGTTGAACTTCTCTGTGCCGTAACTGATGTCTTTTTCAGAGAAATAACGGAACTGGCCGACCTTCAGGAAGAGGTTCGTGCTTTTGTTGATTTTCGCTTTTGCGCAGATGTAGTAACGGAGGCCTTCGCCGTAGAGCATCGCTGACGAGAAGGCGTAAAGCACATCGCCCTCGTAGGCGTAGAAGCGGTTGTTGTAGTCCGGGGCTTTGAAGTAGGCGATGCGCGAGGTCAGCGACAGCGGTAGCGACTTGAGGCTGTAGTTGAGGTCGCTGCGCACGGAGTATCCCCATGTCTTCTCCTGCGTGTCGTAGTCGAAGCTGTTGACCTCGACCGACGGCTTGCACTGCAGTCTGCCGTTCATCCAGCTCATGGAAAGGTCGGCGCGCAAGGTCATCTTGTTCTGATAGTCGATGCGTGTCTGCGTCGGTGTCTTGGCAAAGTATTTTTGTGGCAGGTTGTGTTCGGAGCGTTTCAGTTTGAAGCTGAATGCGGCGCTCACGTTTCGGCTGGGGAAGAGCTCGATTTTCGAGAAGGTGTTGTAGCCGTTCGATGGCTTGTCGATGTTGTACTTCGCCCATTGGTAGTTGAAGAAGTCGGCGAAGCCTGACAGCCTGAGCCCTGGCAGCGGCGAGAAGGTCACGCCGAGGTACAGCCCCTGCTCGTTGTTCACTCGCCCGCCCTCGGCCAATGAGTTGGACATGAGCGCGTTGTATTTTTCGGAGTAATAGCGTTGCAGCACGGTCACTTTCAGGAACGAGAGCGGCTTGAAGTCGATGGAGTTCAGCGTGGCTATGCCGTTGTCGCCACAGACGGCCGTCTCGCCGGAGATGTAGAGGTGGCGCCACGTGTAGCTGTAGTCCACACTGGCGGCGAACTGCTCCCAGCCACGGAAGTAGAACGTGGTGTAGAGCTTGTCGGTCGGCACCATCCTGTGGTCGAACCACACGTAGGCCGCTGTGGCTCCGAGCTGCAGGCTCTTGTGCGTGAAGCTGACGTTGGCGCCGGCGGTCTGCATCAGCACGGTGCCTTTGTTCTTCAGCTCGGATTCGGTGCGGTGCATTCCGGACGTGTTTATCGACGAGAAGGTCGATGAGTCCGACAGCGACGCGTCCACGTCCTTTATTGAGTAAAAGGCTGAGACGTCGATTTTGCCGAAGCGGAGTGTCGTGCCCACGCCTTGCAGGAGGTTCTGCTCCGAGATGGACGACGACCTTTTGAGCCCGGTGTTGAGTGTGCTGACGCTGTTGACGTCCGACGAGAATCCGAGCGAGAACGACGAGTTCATCACGAGTCCGCGCCCGAAGATGGCGTTCATGCTTCCTGCCACGACGCGCTTCAGCCAGTTGTCGTTGTCTATCTGCAGGTAGGCGTGGTAGGAGTCGAAGCCCTTGTTCCGCTTGCCCCAGAGCTGTTCGCCAGCGTCCTTCTCGGCGTTCAGTCCGGCGTAGATGCGGTCGGAGTAGTGGAACTTGTAGTATGCCGCGGCGTAGTATTGGTTGGGCTCGGTCGCTTCGGGGCAGTTGTCGCCCCTCAGCGCTATCTCGTGCTTTCCGTGTTTGAGCGCGTTCTTCAGCGGCTTTTTCTTGGCGTTTTCCTTGGCTATGCCGCCCTCCGCCTCGCTTGTCGTGACGAACGGCATCAGGTTCAGCACGTCCTGGCGATACAGTCCGTCGATAAGGAACAGCTCGTTGAGGTCGTCGATGGCGCCGTACGTGGCAACGTAGCTGCATATCGCCTCGACTTGCAGCATCGACAGGAACTGCAGCGACTCGAGGTCCTCCTTCAGTTGTTTGTTTCCGTTTATGACGATGGGGTTGCTGAGCCGTTCCTCGAGGTTTTCCCTGAGCATGGCGAAGACCTCCTCGCTGGCGTTCTCGCCGTCGGGGTCGTTGGCGGTGTAGTAGGCGTCGATTATGTCGTCGATGCGGTTTTCAAGCTCGGCGCGGCTTATGTTTTCGCCTTGTGCCGAACCGATGACAATCGAGAAGAGGATGGATAAGAGAAGTGTTCGTGTTGTCATGGCCTCAGAATAGATAAGAGAGTGAGCATGTAGATGTGCTTCCTAACGCATAATGCCGGCTGAAGCGCGAGGTCAGATGAAAGTCCTTCCACATGAGCCCCAGTCCGATGTCCGGAACGAACGGCGCGCCTTGACACCCCACTGACGCCGACATCCACGACAGAATCTTCCATTCCAGGCCCAAGTGCCAGTCCCAGTCGTGGCGCGCGCTGCGGTCAAGTTGTCCGACGAGCGTCACGTGGTCGCTGTAGGAATACGACAGCCCGAGCGAATAGACGGAGCAGAGGCTGAACTCCTTGCCGT
>JAGCQO010000224.1 GCA_017965125.1 Paludibacteraceae bacterium | reverse complement strand
TTGCGTTTGTAATACACAGTAGGCCGGTCTGTCGCTGCCACTTCGTTGGGAGAGGAAAGTCCGGGCAACATAGAGCGCCATACTTCCTAACCGGAAGCCATCTGTGAGGGTGGAGTAGCATAACAGAAAATAACCGTCCGGAGCAATCCGGATAAGGGTGAAAAGGCGGGGTAAGAGCCCACCGGGATTGCCAGTGATGGTGTCGCCGTATGCCTTATGGGTTGCAATATCAAGTATACCAACGCAGTAGGACTGCTCGTCTGATGTTGGGGGGTAGATAGCTTCAGGCTTGTGGTGACGCAAGTCGTAGATAAATGACAGACGCTGAAGGGATTTCCTCTTCGGTACAGAACCCGGCTTATAGGCCTTCTGTGTTTTTTTATTTTATTGCCTATGGATTCAAGTCAATCTAAAGGGAAGGTTCCTTTCGGCACTAAGCTGATAAATTTTATCAAATATCTTCCCCATTTTTTCACAACTGACATTTGGAGGATTCCGATAGTTGAGGTCTCGAGAAGCAGGAGGATTATCCGCCGTGTGCTTATGTCCATCGTGCTGGCTGTGCGTGGGTTCTCGGAGGACCGGCTCATGGTCAAGGCTTCGGCGCTGACCTACTATACGCTGTTCGCGATTGTGCCTATCATAGCGCTCGTCATGGCTATAGCGCGTGGCTTCGGCATGCAGGACATGATTGTTCGTTCGCTGTCGGATCAGGTCAGTGAGCACGCCGGCGTGATGATGAACGTTCTTGAGTTCGTGAACCGTTATTTGGAGCATGCCAAGGGTGGCGTGTTTGTCGGCATTGGTGTCGTGATGCTCGTGTGGTCGGTTATGTCGGGTTTCCGTCATGTGGAGACGATTTTCAACGATATATGGAATGTGAAGAAGAACCGTTCGATTTCCAGCCAGCTCTCGACTTATCTTTCGCTCATGTTCGTGCTTCCTATTTTGGTCGTGGCGTCCAGCGGTCTGTCGATGTTCCTTGTCTCGACGTTCTCCGACGAGTATATGTTCGGAGCGTTCAGTCCGTTCCTTGTGCGTGTGATAAAGACGCTGCCTTATTTTATTAACATACTTATTTTCACGGCGTTATTCCTCATTGTGCCAAACACTCGCGTTAAGTTTCTGTCGGCGCTCACGGCCGGCACTTTCACTGGCGTTGTGTTCCAGCTTTTCCAGTACTTCTATATAAAAGGTCAGGTGTTCCTCACGTCCTACAATGCAGTGTATGGAGGTTTCGCCATGGTGCCGCTGCTGCTTTTGTGGCTGCAGATTTCATGGCTTATCATTCTGCTCGGCGCGGAGCTTTCGTTTGCTGTTCAGAACTACGCTAACTATGAGTACGCCGAGGACATAAAGAAGATGAGCCGCCGATACAGCAATTTCCTTCTGCTTGCGATTATGACTTTGATTGTAAAGCGCTTTGTGTCAGAGGAAAATCCTTATACTTCGGAAGATTTGTCGAAGGAGACCAAGATTCCTATAAAGATAGTCCGCAACAGTGTGAACACGCTTGTGGACGTCGGCCTGATTGTTGGCGTGCACAACGAGGACACACGCCAGAAGTTTTATTATCCGGCGGTTGATGTGAACAGCATCACCATCGGCAAGCTCATCAGCCGGATTGACAATTACGGCAGCGACTCGCTGAAACTTGAGGAAAACGAGAAGCTCGCTCCTTTCTGGAACCGATTGGAGGCGCTTCGCAAGGACCCGGAAAGCAGAAAAATGCTGCTGAAGGATATTTAATCTCATGGACAGTTCTGTAAACAAGGTGCTTTCGTTCATAAAGTCGGAGAGGCTTTTTTCTCCCGACTCGAGGATAATCGTCGCGGTGAGTGGCGGTGCAGACAGCGTCATGCTTCTGCGTGTCCTTGTGGCAGAGGGCTTTAGGTGTGTTGCAGCGCATTGCAATTTCCATCTTCGTGGCGACGAGTCCGACCGTGACCAGAAGTTCGTGGAATCGTTGTGCGCCGAGCTTTCCGTTCCTTTGGAGCTTGTCCATTTCCAGACCGAGGAGTATGCCGAGCGTCACAGACTGTCGATAGAAATGGCGGCGAGGGAGCTTCGTTACGAGTGGTTTGAGCAGATTCGTCTTAAACACAAGGCCGATTGCATAGCCGTCGCCCATCATGCCGATGATGTTGTCGAGACATTCCTGATGAACGTGGTCCGTGGCACAGGTATTCATGGGCTGACGGGGATTAAGCCGGTGGCTGGAAAAATCGTCCGTCCGCTGCTTTGCCTTTATAGAAGCGAGATAGAGGAGTATATGCGACAGAATTCTTACGCCTACGTCACCGACTCGACGAACCTGCAGCAGGACTATCTGCGCAACAAGTTCCGTCTGAGCGTGATACCGCTTTTGCAGTCTGTCAATCCGTCCGTCAAGTCCAATATTCTGAATGACATAAAGCATCTGCGCGATGTCGAGGCGCTTTACGGCTCGTATGTTTCCCAGTTGTGTCAGTCATTGACAAGCGACGGGGCCGACGGCGGGCGGGCAATTGACGTTGCCGGGCTTTTGGCGACGGAAGCTCCGTCAACATTGCTTTTCGAGTTCCTTTCTCCGTCCGGATTCTCGTTCACTCAGTGCGACGACATGGTGGAGTCGGCTTCGAATGCGCGTGTCGGACGTACGTGGAGCTCGCGGACGCACACCGTTTTTCTCGACCGTGGCGTGTTCACGATAAAGCCAAATGATGAAACGGACGTGCCGGACATTATTATAACAGCAGACGACGTGAGGAGTTCGCGTACGGTGGGGCGGTTGTCGTTCGAGCTGATGGCGGCGTCGGATGTCCGTTTTGGCAAGGGCAACGAAGTCGCTTATGTCGATTTCGCCAAGGTTGTTTTTCCGCTTGTGCTGCGTAAGTGGCGGGCAGGCGACAGCATTTGTCCGTTCGGCATGAAAGGCCGTGCGAAGAAGGTCAGCGACATACTCATAGACGCAAAAATCCCGCTCTCGAGGAAAGATGCGGTGAAGGTTCTTGCCGATGCCAGCGGAAGGATACTCTGGGTCGTAGGAGTTCGCAGCGATGAGCGTTTTTCGTTGACGGAAAAAACGTCCGAGGCGATTAAAATTTCCGTTTCGGAAGAGTGATTCTCCTAAAATTGATTATATTTGCAACATCAAACGCATTTCAATAAGACTCTTTTCGTATAAGAGTTCATTCTGGAAATGTTTTTTCTCCTTTTACATTTTATTTATCAGTGACCTTGGAATTTGTGGATTTTTTGTGTTGTGTTGATTAATGTCTGAAGGTTACGTGTTTATGTTTTGACTATTATTTTTTTATGTACAATATTTTAGAATTAAATGACAAACTGCTTCCAGAGTTGAAGCAGATTGCGAAAGAAGAGGGTGTCAAGAAGATTGACTCCTACAAGAAAGAGGAGCTTATCTATAAGATACTTGACGCTCAGGCGATAAACAATGCTTCGCAGCAGCCAGCACCTCAGGCCGAGAAGCCTAAGGCAAAGCGCACTCGCATAAAGGACGCGCAGAAGATAGACGTGGCTGCCCAAGTGAACGCTGATGCGGCTCAGAAAGCGGAACGCAAGCGCGCCGAGAAGCCTAAGGCAGAGCCAAAGGCGGCTGAACCGGCGCAGTCGGCAGCATTTGCCAACGAGGAGGTGATTGTCGTGGACGCGAAAGCGAAGCCAGCACAGCCTGCTGACAAGAACGAACGCCAGCAACGCAACGGCCGTCGCAACAATGTGAGAGACGACAAGAAGCGTGTCGCTGTGGAGGCTACGGCAGCAGAGACGACAGTCAATGCGAGCGCCGACCAGCCCAAGGAGGAGCAGCCTTTCGAGCGCAAGCAGGAGGAAAGAGCAAACAACTTCGAGAAGCGCAACAACAACGACCAGCAGCGTCAGAAACAGCAGCACGAGCAGCTTTACAACTTCGCCGACGTGCTTGAGGGCACAGGTGTTTTGGAACTGATGCCGGACGGTTACGGATTCTTGCGCTCACCAGACTACAACTACTTCACATCGCCAGACGATATTTACGTGTCTCAGTCGCAGGTCAGACTTTACGGACTCAAGACTGGCGATACCGTCACAGGAAATATCCGTCCGCCAAAGGACGGCGAGAAGTATTTCCCGCTTGTCAAGGTTACAAAAATAAACGGACGCTCTCCTGAGTTTGTGCGCGACAGAGTGGATTTTGAGCACCTTACTCCAGTGTTCCCTAACGAGAAGTTCAAACTCACCCGCGGCGCAAACGACAATGTTTCTGTCCGTGTGGTTGACCTTTTCGCGCCTATCGGCAAGGGACAGCGTGGACTCATCGTGGCTCAGCCTAAGACCGGTAAGACAATGCTTCTCAAGGACATAGCCAATGCAATTTCCGCAAACGACCCTGATGTCTATATGATAATCCTGCTGATAGACGAGCGTCCGGAGGAGGTGACCGACATGCAGCGCAGCGTGAAGGCTGAGGTCATATCATCGACCTTCGATGAGCCTGCAGAGCGCCATGTCAAGGTGGCGAGCATGGTTCACGAGAAGGCGAAGCGTATGGTGGAGTGCGGTCATGACGTTGTTATCCTTTTGGATTCGATAACCCGTCTGGCGAGAGCGTAC
>JAGCQO010000001.1 GCA_017965125.1 Paludibacteraceae bacterium | reverse complement strand
TAAAAAGATTCTGCAAAAAAGCATTACCTTTATGTTTTCAAAAAAACGAGGACGAAAGATGGACAAACCAAGGAATATTCTTGACGAGCTGAACGAGAGCCAAAGAAACGCGGTGCTTTTCACAGACGGACCGGAACTCGTGATAGCCGGCGCAGGCAGTGGAAAAACGAGGATGCTGACCTACAAAATCGCTTACCTGCTCTACAAGGGCATACCGGCCGACCGCATACTCGCCCTGACCTTCACCAACAAGGCCGCCAGAGAGATGAGAGAGAGAATATCCTCGATGGTGGGATGGAACATGTCTAAACGCCTGTGGATGGGCACATTCCACTCCATCTTCGGCAGAATACTGAGGACCGAGGCAGAGCGAATCGGATTCACGCCGCAGTTCACCATCTACGACACGACCGACTCCAAGTCGATAATCAAGAACATAGTGAAGGAGATGGAGCTGGACGAGAAGAAGTACAAGGTGTCAAGCATAATGAACCGCATAAGCACCGCCAAGAACAACCTCATAACAGCCGAGGCCTACGCCAGCGACTCCGCCCTCGCCCAGGACGACTATCTGCACCAGATGCCGAGGCTGAGCGACATATTCCTGACCTACAGCAGAAGATGCAGGGAGTCGAACGCAATGGACTTCGACGACATGCTGCTCTACATGAACATACTCATAAGAGACAACGCCGACGTGCTCGAGAAGTACCAGGACTACTTCTGCTACATACTTGTGGACGAGTACCAAGACACGAACTTCGCCCAGTACCTCATAATAAAGAAACTCGCCGAGAAGCACAACAAGCTGTGTGTGGTGGGCGACGACGCACAAAGCATCTACTCGTTCCGCGGCGCTAACATCGACAACATACTCAAATTCAAGGACCAGCAGCCGAACTGCAAGCTGTTCAAGCTGGAGAGGAACTACCGTTCCACACAGAACATCGTGGAGGCCGCCAACTCGCTGATAACCAAAAACAAAGGACAGATAAAGAAGCATGTTTACAGCGAGGGCGACGAAGGCGAGAAGATATACGTGAAGAGCCTGTACAGCGACCTCGAGGAAGGCGACTACCTGTCGAAGGAGGTGCAGAACACGAAGAAGAACGGGTGCGAATGGAAAGACATCGCCATACTCTACAGGACAAACGCCCAGTCGCGCGTCATAGAGGAAGCGTTCCGCAAGAAAGCCATCCCCTACAAGATATACGGCGGACTGTCGTTCTACCAGCGCAAGGAGGTGAAGGACGCACTGTGCTACATGCGCCTTGTGCTGAACGAGGACGACGAGGAAGCCATGAGAAGAATAATAAACGTGCCGGCAAGAGGCATAGGCGAAACGACCGTGAACAAAGTGCTCGCCAACGCCCACAGCACCCAGACCTCAGCATGGAAAATCGTGAGAAACCCTGTGGAGCACCAGCTTGACGTGAACAAAGGAACGGCGAACAAGCTCATGGCATTCGCACAGACAATAGACAGATTCAGGACAGACATCGAGAACGCCGACGCATACACGCTC
>JAGCQO010000223.1 GCA_017965125.1 Paludibacteraceae bacterium | reverse complement strand
AGGGTAGTTGGCCCTCGCTTGCCAAACGAACGACGCTACGTCGTAGTATATCGGACCTCGTCTGCCGCCTTGAAAATCAATGAAATACGGTTCTCCGTTCTTTATCATCACGTTTCGGGACTGGAAGTCGCGATACAGGAATGTGTTTGTGTTCTCGGCGAGTAGGTCGTCGGCGAGTTTGCGGAAGTCGTCCTCAAGTTTTGTCTCAAGGAACTGTATGCCAGTGGCTTTCAGGAAGCAGTATTTGAAGTAGTTAAGGTCCCACATGACGGTGTCGTGGTCGAAGTCCGACTGTGGGTAGCACACAGAGAAGTCGAGTCCTTCGGCGCCTTTAAACTGCATGTCGGGCAGCTTTTCTATGGTCTTGAAGAGCAGCGCTTTCTCGTCGTCGGAGAATGACGATGTTTTCACGCCGTTGGCCATGGCGTCAAACAGGGCAGTGTCGCCGAGGTCCTCTTGCAAGTAGAACATGTAGTCGTCGGTGTGGCAGAAGACTTTTGGCGTCGGCAGTCCTTGCGATGCGAAGTGCTTGGCCAGCATGATGAAGCTTTTGTTCTCCTCGGCCGATTCGCCGTGTACTCCGATGGCAGTCACGTCGCCGTTGCTCAGTCTGAAATATTGTCTGTTGGAGCCAGCCCCTTTGAGTTTTATGACGGAGGTGGCTTCGGTCTTGAAATGCTTGATAAAAAGCTCAGAAAGTTGTTCTGTGTCCATTTTTTGTGATTGATTTGCTTTTATGAATACGAAGGTAGTAATTTCAAGTTTACAAGCGCCAGTAAGTGGTTATAATTTTCTATATTTGCATTTCATGCGTCTTCGCGTGTGAACGATATTATCAAGGAATAAATCAACAGGAGAATAAAGAGAAAAATGGCGACCGAAAAAGGAAAGAAAACATCGAAAACGACTAATAAAGCGTCTTTTGGACAATCACTGAAGAATTTTCTGACCGACAGAAGAACCCACATCGCATTTGGCATTATCGCCTGCGTCTGTGTGCTCTATCTTGCCATATCAATGATTTCGTATTTCTTTACGGGAGCGGAGGACAACAGCATAGTGACCGAGAACGGAATCTTCTCGCTCACGTCTGAGGACAAGATCTCTAACTGGGGCGGACGTCTTGGCGCTTATGCTTCGGAATGGCTCGTGAACGACTGTTTCGGCATCGCGTCTTTCTTCCTTTTGGGCATGGTTGCGCTCGTCGGACTCAGACTTATCGGCGTGCGTTTCGAGTCGTTCTGGAAGACGCAGATAATGCTGCTTTGCGGATTAATCTGGACTTCGTTTTCAATCAGCTTTTTCTTCTACGGTTTCTATAAGGACTTCATAAACTTCGGCGGAAACTACGGCTACGAGATGAGCGAGACGATGGCAAACAACGTCGGCAAACCAGGCACTTTTCTTATAATCCTTGCCTTCCTCATTTTGTTCATCGTATTCTTCCACCAGGAGACAATCCCTTATTTAGTGCGACTTCTCGAAAGATTCTGGACATGGCTTAAAGACTTGTTCGGTCATAAGGTCAAAGACGAATTGCTTGAGGGCGAGGACGACAGAATAGACCAGGTTGCTGCGAGCGACGAGGTGAAAGACGGAAAGGAAGACGACAACTCGAACGTCGTAGCTCCAGTCGTGAATGTGACTGAGAATGAAGGCGAGGACGAGGGCGAGAGCGAAGACGACAATTCATGGACAATAACGGAAGGCCCGATAAGTGTCCACAGCGAGCCTGTTGACGAGCAGCATACACCAGTCGCGCCAGTCCAGACTCCGACACCTGCGCCAGCCAATTTACCCGACGTGGACTTTTCTGTCACCGCCGGTGGAAATGAAGGCGAGGGCGCTCCTGTGTCTGCACCAGCAACGACCGACGATGATTCTGACGACGACGCTATGTTGAGTTTGGAGGAACTTGGTGAGTATGACCCAACATTAGACTTGTCTCACTACAAATACCCAGAACTCTCTTTGCTCAAGGACTATGGCAACGAGAGGCCTGCCATAAACCTCGAGGAGCAGAACGCCAACAAGAAACGAATCACAACGACGCTGAGCAACTACGGCATCGAGATAACAAGCATTTCGGCGACAGTCGGACCGACTATCACGCTCTACGAGATAGTGCCAAAGCCAGGCGTCAGAATCTCAAAGATAAGGAGCCTTGAGAGCGACATCATGCTTAGTCTTGCGGCTACCGGCATAAGAATCATCGCGCCTATACCAGGCAAGGGAACAATCGGTATCGAGGTGCCAAACGAGAACAAGCAGATCGTGTCGATGATGTCGATGATGAGCTCGAAGAAGTATCAGGAGGCAAAGGAGAAGTATGCTCTGCCTATCGCGTTGGGCGAGACCATCACAAACGAGGTCTTTGTCTTCGACCTTGCCAAGGCGCCTCACATGCTCGTGGCTGGTGCCACAGGACAAGGAAAGTCTGTTGCGCTGAACGCCATCATCACTTCGCTGCTTTATGCTAAGCATCCGGCCTACATGAAGTTCGTGATGGTTGACCCAAAGAAGGTTGAGTTCACGCTTTACAGCAAGATAGAACGCCAGTTCCTCGCCAAGGTTCCGGACGAAGAAGAACCAATCATAACCGACGTCACAAAGGTGGTGCAGACGCTCAACTCGCTGACCAAGGAGATGGACGACCGCTACACGTTGCTGAAGAAGGCTCAGGTGAGAAACATAACCGAGTACAACGACAAGTTCATACACAGAAAACTCAATCCAGAAAAGGGACACAGATTCCTGCCTTATATCGTCGTGGTGATAGACGAGTTCGGAGACCTCATAATGGTGGCAGGCAAGGAAGTCGAGTTGCCAATCGCTCGAATCGCCCAGCTGGCGCGTGCTGTCGGCATACACATGATAATCGCGACACAGAGACCGTCTGTCAACGTCATAACAGGTATCATCAAGGCGAACTTCCCTACGAGAGTCGCTTGCCGTGTGACTTCGGTTGTCGATTCAAGAACTGTGCTTGACGCTTCGGGCGCTCAGCAGCTGATAGGTAGGGGAGACTTGCTGTTCTCGAAGGATGGCGAGACAACCCGTGTGCAATGCGCCTTTGTGGATACGCCAGAGGTTGAGAACATCGTTGACTACATCGGCGAGCAGCAAGGCTATCCGACAGCGATGATTCTTCCTGACTACGACCCTAACGCCGGCACGGGCAGCTACGACGGCGGACTTGGCGGAGGAAGCTCTGCGCCTTCTTCGGACATCGACCCTAACGAGCGTGACCCGCTGTTCGAGGAAATCGCGAAAATGGTTGTCGCATCGCAGCAGGGCTCGACTTCAAACATTCAGAGAAAGTTCAAAATCGGCTT
>JAGCQO010000222.1 GCA_017965125.1 Paludibacteraceae bacterium | reverse complement strand
TCTTTGCACACTGATTTACACACACAAGTGAAACATGAAATTCGAACTAACAAAGAATGCGGAAAAGAGTCAGGCGAGAGCTGGTGTCATAACCACCGATCACGGAAAAATTGAGACTCCGATTTTCATGCCAGTTGGCACACAAGCCACAGTCAAGGCTGTTCACCAAAGAGAACTCGAAGAGGATGTGAAGGCGCAGATAATACTCGGCAACACATACCACCTGTATCTCCGTCCAGGAACAGAAATCATACACAAAGCCGGCGGAGTGCAGAAGTTCAACGGATGGAACAAGCCAATGCTGACCGACAGCGGAGGTTTCCAGGTGTTCTCGCTGGCCGACAACAGAAAGATAAAGGAAGAAGGCGTATATTTCCGTTCGCACATCGACGGCTCGAAGCACCTTTTCACGCCAGAGAACGTGATGGACATCGAGCGCACGATAGGCGCCGACATCATCATGGCATTAGACGAATGCACACCCGGCACAGCCGACTTCGGATACGCGAAAGCGTCGATGGAGAGAACGCACAGATGGCTGGACAGATGCATTGACCGCTTCAACTCCACCGAGCCGCAGTACGGATATGAGCAGACGCTGTTCCCTATCGTGCAAGGATGCACCTACCCCGACCTCAGAAGAAAGGCGGCGGAATACATAGCCAGCAAGAACTGCGACGGAAACGCCATAGGCGGACTGGCGGTGGGCGAACCGACAGATGTGATGTACGAGATGATAGAGGTCGTGAACGAGATACTGCCTAAGGACAAGCCGCGATACCTGATGGGAGTCGGCACACCGCAGAACCTGCTGGAAGCGATAGACCGAGGCGTGGACATGTTCGACTGCGTCATGCCGACGAGAAACGGACGCAACGGAATGCTCTTCACCATGCACGGAACCATAAACATAAAGAACAAGAAATGGGCGGACGACTTCTCGCCTATCGACGAGGAGGGATACTCGTATGTTGACCACGCCTACACAAAAGCATACCTGAGGCACATGTTCATCGCCAATGAGTTCCTTGCGCTGCAGATCGCGTCGATACATAATCTGGCGTTCTATCTCCGACTGGTGAAGACAGCCAGAGAGCACATCATCGCCGGAGACTTCAAAACGTGGAAAGAGTCAGTTGTCAAAGAGTTAGGAAAACGCATTTAAGGTCATGAGAATCATAAAGAAACTTGATTGGTACATAATGAGAAAGTTCCTCGGAACCTTCCTCTTGTGCATTGCGCTCATCATGGCGGTAACCATCGTTTTCGACCTCACAGAGAAACTCGACAAGCTTACTGAACATAATGCACCGCTGAGCAAGATAATATTTGAGTACTACCTCAACCTCCTGCCGTTCTACTTCAATATGTTCAGTCCGCTGTTTGTGTTCATTTCGGTCATACTATTCACGTCGAAACTTGCCGGCAACAGCGAGATAATCGCAATGCAAGCCAGCGGCATAAGCTTCAAGAGGCTGCTCTACCCTTATTTCCTGTCGGCGACAGTCATCGCCATATTCATTTTCTTCTTCGGCAGCTACATAATACCGCCAGCCAACAAGACGAGACTCGCTTTCGAAAACCAGTACGTGAAGAAATACAAAGACGACATCGCCGACAACATCCAAATGGAAGTCGAGAAGAACGTCATACTCTATATCCAGTATTTCAACATCGAAAGAAAGAAGGGCAAAAACATGTTCCTTGAGAAATACGAAGACAAAAAGCTCGTCTCAAGAATGACAGCGAAGAACATCTACTGGGACACGCTGACACATTGGAGCGTAGAGGGTTACACGATACGCAATTTCAAGGGAATACATGAAGAAATGATTTCCGGAGAAAGGCTGGACACGACGATAGACATTGAGCCAAGCGATATGTTCGTGTCGCAGGAAGAAGCTCCGCAGATGAACAACACGGAGCTGAAGTCGTACATAAACAGGCAGAAGGAAAGAGGCTTGGGCAACATCAAAGCCTTCGAAGGCGAATACTACACCCGCTTCTCCAATCCGTTCGCCGCCTTCATCCTCACGCTCATCGGCGTATCGCTGTCGGCCAAGAAAGTCCGTGGCGGCACAGGCGCGAACCTCGGCATCGGCATTGCGCTCAGTGCGGCATACGTGCTGTTCTCAAGGTTCAGCACCTCGTTCTCCATCAACGGAAGCATGCCGTCGGTGCTGGCTGCATGGATGCCGAACATCATCTTCACCGTCATCGCGTTCTTCCTCTACAGGAAAGCGCCAAAATAAATCTTCGGTTACTGAGCGTAGTCGAAGTGCCAGATACAAATTAGTGTCCTGCGGACAGAAATAATTCAAATTAAAACAAATCATTCAAAAACATTTTGTGTGATTTGATTTTATTTGTTCGATTTCTCGCGAAGCGACTCTTTTTCATCGGCACCCTGAGCTTTCGGTCACTGAGCGGAGTCGAAGTAAGCCGAAGTGACCGAAACAAAAACCGCATAAATTGTACAGACGCCACATTGTGATGTCTCTACACAAAAAAATCCGCCAGTGCTGACGGATTTTTTCATCAATAAATTCAATTCTCTATTTCGCAAGGCACACGAGGCACACGGCACGCACCGAATAACCATAGTAGCGGTAGTTACCGTCGATGTTGTCCACATCGCCTGAATAGAAGTTCACGAACTGCGCGAGGTACGGATAGCCGGTATCCAGCGACGAGGACCAAAAGTAGCCGCAGGACCCAGCGTCATAGAGTCCGCCACTGACGCGATAGCCCGCAGCAGGCAGAAAAATAT
>JAGCQO010000221.1 GCA_017965125.1 Paludibacteraceae bacterium | reverse complement strand
TCGTTGTTCAACTCGCGCACGATGCCATGAACGCGGCTACCCTTCACACCGACGCAGGCGCCTACGGGATCAATACGGTCGTCGTAACTCTCGACGGCAATCTTGGCGCGCTCACCCGGCATACGGGCCACGCGGCGGATGGTGATGAGACCATCGTTGATTTCGGGAACCTCAGCCTCAAGCAGTCTCTCCAGGAACACCGGGCTGGTACGCGAGAGGATAATCTTCGGATTGTTGTTGTCATTGGTCACCTGATGGATGACGGCACGAATGGTCTCTCCCTTACGATACTGGTCGTTGGGAATCTGCTCGGCCTTGGGCAGGATAAGCTCATTGTTCTCGTCGTCGACGAGCAGCACCTCGCGTTTCCACACTTGATAAACCTCGGCGCTGATAACCTGTCCTACGCGATCCTTGTACTTGTTGTAGAGAGAGTCGTGCTCAAGTTCCAGAATCTTGGAAGCCAGTGTCTGACGAAGATTCAGGATGGCGCGGCGTCCGAACTTGGCGAAATCAACGCGCTCCGACACTTCCTCGCCCACTTCGTAGTCATCTTCAATCTTGTGAGCGTCGGAAAGTGAGATTTCCTTGTTCTCATCCTACACCTCACCATCTTCCACAACGACGCGGTTGCGGTAGATTTCAAAGTCACCCTTATCGGGGTTCACGATGACGTCGAAGTTCGCGTCTGTACCATAGATCTTCGCAATCACGTTGCGGAAGCTCTCTTCCAGTACGCTCACCAGTGTTGTGCGGTCAATCTGCTTGTCCTGCGTGAACTGGTTGAACGTATCGACCATGCTGATGGTCTCTGCTTTTTTTGTTGCCATGTATATATTCTTTTTTGTTCTTATTTCATCATGTGGGCGGCAGGGGTCCTGCCTGCATTATTTGAAGCTAATCATGTATTTTGCGTACTTCACGTCGTCCATACAGAACTCGTGGTCCACGTCTTGCAGCTGCGGGCGCTTCTTTCCCTCCAGCTTCACTTTCTCCTGAGTTGTCAACACGAACATCGGTGCATTGACACTCTTGAGGATTCCTTTATATTTCTTTCCATCGGCGTCCAGCACTTCCACCTCTTTGCCGATGTGGTTCAAATATTGCTGCACAACCTTGAAGGGCTGTCCCAGTCCTGCCGAGCCAACTTCCAGCTCGAAATCTTCTGCGTCGCGGTCCAGCCGGTCCTCGATGAAACGGCTCAGTTCCACACAGTCTTCAATCCACACACCGTCCGTGTGGTCAATCTCTACCACGATTTTGTTCTCGCTGTTGATGTCTACGTCCACGAGGAAATACTCTTTGTCGTTGAGCCATTCCTCAACAATGCTTTTTACTTTCTCCTTGTCAATCATATACGTTATATAAATTAAAATGAGGAGCTCTCGAAGAGCCCCTCATTCCACTGAACGGGTGCAAAGGTACGACTTTTTCTTCACACCACCAAATTTTCGTGTTACATTTTTGCGACATTGGGCGTTTTTCGCTACCTTTGCGCGAAAAACAAGGTTTGAGAGATGAAAAAGCGTGTTTTATTTGTCTGTCTGGGGAACATCTGCCGGTCACCGGCGGCGCAGGCGGTGATGGAGCGACTGGTGGATGACGGCGAGATGTCGGAGCTGTTCATGATAGACAGCGCAGGCATCGGTTCATGGCACACAGGACAGTTGCCCGACCGCCGCATGCGCGAACATGCACAGCGTCGAGGCTATGAGCTGACGCATCGGGCGCGACAGGTACGGTCGGGCGACTTCGAACGTTTCGACTACATTGTTGGCATGGACGAGGAAAATATGCACGACCTGCGTCGGCTGGCACCGTCGCATGATGCTGCCAAGCGCGTCATCAGTCTGCCCGACTTCCTGCGCCATCATCCCGGACAAACAACTGTTCCCGATCCTTATTACGGTGGTCCGCGTGACTTCGAACTGGCGCTCGACCTGATAGAAGATGCATGTGACGGTCTGCTTGACTGGCTATTGACGTAGTAGACGACGGCAGCGGCAGACGGCCGCAACAGCCCAGACGAGCAGGGCAACGCGCAGCAACAGTGGGAACGCGGCGGGTGTAATACCGAGGAAGAAGGCTGTCTGCGCCTCTAACAGCGAAATGGTCTGTCGGCGGTCGATGCGACGGTCAAGTACACGACCGTAGTATTGTCCCAGACGTTGCAACGGACGGTTTATCTGAGCATTCATCTTTTTGACGGTGTCGGCAAAAAATGTGATATTCACCGGACGCACATGGAGGGTCATTGGTTTGTTCATTGTTCTTTCCTTTTTTAATTATTTCTTCTTTCTGGGTGCAAAATTACGGGTTCTTTGTGCACAATATGTTCACTCACTTCTCTTTTTTCGTTAACTTTGGTTGTTATTGTGTTATTTTTTCACGGAAAAGGCGTACTTTTGCATGGTAAAACGAAGAAGAAAGAAATGCTACAAAGTCATTATTTTGAGGGAAAGATAGAAGCAGGCTGCGACGAGGCCGGCCGAGGCTGTCTGGCGGGCAGTGTCTATGCTGCTGCCGTCATTCTGCCGCCCGACTATGAAACCGCCGATCTGAACGACTCCAAGCAGTTGACTGACCGTCGCCGCCATGAGTTGCGTAGCGTCATCGAGCGCGACGCCCTGGCATGGGCGGTGGGCATTGTGACTCCCGAGGAGATCGACCGCATTAACATCCTCCGCGCATCGTTCCTCGCCATGCATCGTGCCCTCGATCAGCTGAAGTTGCGTCCCGAGGCCATCATCGTCGACGGCAACCGTTTCACGCGGTATGTGGATCCCACGACAAAGACGCCCGTCCCGCACGCGTGTATTATAAAAGGTGACGCGAAGTATCTGTCCATCGCTGCGGCGAGCTTTCTGGCCAAGACCTATCGCGACGACTACATGGACCAACTGGCCGAGGAGTACCCGCAATATGACTGGAAGAAGAACAAAGGCTATCCGACGCGTCGCCACCGCGAGGCCATCCGCCTTCATGGCACAACGCCCTACCACAGGCTGTCGTACAACCTGCTCGGCGACGGCCAGCTCAGCATCCCGTTTGAATAATCATTAAGCACATGAGACACGACAAACTGGAGAAACAGCTCGACCTGATGTTGTTTCTGACGGAGAATCGCGGCCATACTGTGGAGCAGCTCTGTCAGCGGCTGGGACTCTCGCGCCGCAACTTCTACTATTATCTGGAGTTCTTCCGCGACTGCGGCTTCCATGTGGAGAAACGCGCCGACGGCATCTATACCATCGGTCGCGAGTCGCCGTTCTTCCGCCGCCTCATCGACCGCGTCTCGCTCACCGAGGCCGAGGTCATCGTCCTGCGGCGCCTGCTGGATGGCGTCACCGAGCGCAACGCCGTCGTCGAGGCCCTGCGGAAGAAGCTGGAGGGCTACTACGATTTCAGCATTCTCGACGACAATGCCACCGACAGTCAGACGTCGCTCGTCGTCGACCAGCTGCACGAAGCCATCAAGTACAAGCGTCTCGTGGTGCTGAAAAACTATTCGTCACCCCACGGACGCAGCCGTCGCGACCGTCTGGTGGAGCCGTTCCTACTGATGGACGCCAATCAGGAGGTGCGCTGCTATGAGCCGGCATCGCAAATGAACAAGACCTTCAAGGTGTCACGCAT
>JAGCQO010000220.1 GCA_017965125.1 Paludibacteraceae bacterium | reverse complement strand
CGCCTTCAACGAAACGTTTGTCACAGCGAACTCGTCCACTCCGTAGAAGTCTGTCGCGTAAGGAACAGCTCCGACCGACGCAAGCCAGTCAACAGTCACGAGTTTGAACGGCGCCGAGATCTCGAAGTATGAGCTGTAGGCGCGCTTGCCGTCGTTGTTCAATCCGTCTTTTCCGGCGAAGTTTGTGTACCCCTGCACTCTGACATACTTGAAGTCGTAACCGACGTTAGCCTCGAACACGTGGTTTGTGCAGTTAGCGTTGTATTTAAAGTATCTGTTCTTTGGGTCCGAACCCGCGTTGAACCAATAGTCAGTCACGCCGATGTTGAATCCGGCGATTGTGTAGGCGAGAGTGAGGTCGAACTCCTTAGTGTCGCTCGGGTCGCTCAATCCTACGCTTCCCCAAGCCGAGAACGAAAGTCCCTTGTACTCGATGCCGAGTGTCGGCTGCAACGAAACCTGACCGAGGTCCTGGCCACGCCAGATGTAGCGGCTCACCACATCAGCGCCAATCGTTGTCTCCAACTTGCTCTTCTCCACTTCAGGAGCCTCTGCGGCTTCCTGAGCCTCTGCAGACGCCGCTCCGATAAGCAGCGCCGCAAGGACTATTTCCTTAAACTTTTTCATAATTCTAAACTTTAAATTGTTAATTAATTGTCGATATGTCTGAATCAGATGTCTTTTAGTTGTAGCAGCTTTCGCCGTGCTCGTAAATATCCAGACCTTCCTCCTCGATGCGCTTATCTACACGCAAGCCACGCAGCTTCTTGATTCCGAAGAAAAGGATGAATCCGCAAACGGCAGCCCAAAGGTCGATTGTGAGAACTCCGAACGCCTGAGCTCCGAAGAATCCCCAGCCATGGCCGTAGAGCAAGCCGTTGTCAACTGCCAGAAGACCTGTCATCAATGTGCCAAGGATACCGCACACGCCGTGAACTGAAGATGCACCTACAGGGTCGTCGATATGGAGCTTGCGGTCGATGAACTCGATAGAGAACACCAGAACGACACCGCATGCAAGTCCGATGATGACTGCTCCGACTGGCGACACAACGTCACATCCTGCTGTGATGCCTACGAGTCCTGCCAACACGCCGTTGAGTGTCAATGACAGCGATGGCTTGCCGTACTTGAACCAAGTGAGGAACATTGTAGCCACACCACCTGCGACTGCCGCGAGGTTAGTAGTAAGGAACACGTGCGAGATAGCGACACGGTTTACTTCGCCTGAGGCTGCCAGCTGGCTACCTGGGTTGAAACCGAACCAGCCCAACCACAAGATGAATACGCCAAGCGCTGCCATAGCGAGGTTGTGTCCTGGGATGGCACGGCTCTTTCCGTCCTTAGCATACTTGCCGATACGTGGACCGAGAGCCATAGCACCGATGAGAGCCAAGACGCCGCCCACGCTGTGAACGATAGCCGAGCCAGCGAAATCGTGGAACACATCACCGAAAGTGCTCATCATGAAGCCGTCCGCAGCGTCGTCGCAAAGCCAGCCTCCGCCCCATGTCCAGTGACCCTCGATAGGATAGATGAACAATGAGATAACAGCACTGTAAATCAAATACATAGAGAACTTAGTACGCTCAGCCATAGCACCACTCACGATAGTGGCTGCTGTAGCGCAGAAAACTGTCTCGAAAATCAGGAAGCCCTCGACAGGCAGGTCACCGCTGTAGAACGAAAGGTCGCCCCAGTTAGGCATGCCGATGAATCCGGCACCATCGCTTCCGAACATGAATCCGAAGCCAACAAAGAAGAACAGCAGAGAGCCGAACATGAAATCGACGAAGTTCTTCATCAGGATGTTAGCGGTGTTCT
>JAGCQO010000219.1 GCA_017965125.1 Paludibacteraceae bacterium | reverse complement strand
TTTCGCTATAACATCGCGCACGTTCTTGATGCTCCATGTCGGCCAGGTCTCGTCGAAGCGTCGGAGCAGTGTGGCGAAACTGCCGTCCTGAACGTTGCTTATGGTTTTCTGCTGCCATTTCGCAGCTACTTCGTCAATAGGGATGTTGTGTCGCTGAGCGTTTGCTGTGAGCGCAGTCAGCAGTATTGTAAAAGAGATAATCAGTTTTTTCATGTTTCTTATGTTTTATTAGTTCATGTTTCTTTCTTCCATTGCCTTCACCATGTCCACCATCAGTTCCTGTGTAGGAGCAGGGATGCCGTGCTTCTTGGCCGCTTTCACCACGGCTCCGCTTATGACATCGACCTCGGTCTTTCTGCCGTTTTTCAGGTCGGCGTATATGCTTGTGTATCCGTTAGGAGCATTGTGCAGGTGCTTGTTTATGCGCTCTATTTGCTCGTCTTTGCTGAAGTTGCATCCAGCGGCGTTGGCTGTTGCGCATATCTCGGCTATGAGCTTCTTGCATATCTCCCATGCGTTGGCGTTTGTAGCCACATATCCCTGAGCCACGCCAAGCACTCCGGAAAGCACGCTCGACGATGCGTTTATCATCAGCTTGTTCCACACCATCTGATGTATCTTGTCGCTGGCGAAGCATGGGAATCCGCTTTTGTTGAACACTTCGACGAAGGAGTCTATGCCCTTGAAATCGTTGGAAATGGCGCCGATGTTGGTGTCGCCCAGTCCGCTGTTCACTATCGTGTGGGCGTTCTCGCGGTAGCTGCCTTGCGCCGTAGTGCCTATGAGAATGCGGTCGGCTGGCGCGAATTCCTGCAGCACGCTCTCGTGTCCTGCGCCGTTCTGCAGCGTCATCACGACGGGGTTTTGTCCTATAATGGCTTTGTTGTCGGCGAGCGCCTGGCGTGTGATGTAGGCTTTGGTGAACATTATCACGAGGTCAACCGCCTCGGTGTAAGTGCCGTTCAGGTGCGCTGGCACATTGTAGTGCGTGCTGTCGTCGCCTCGCTTCACGGTTATGCCGTTCTGGTTTATCTGGTCGATGTTGGCTTTGTTGTTGCCTATCAGCACCACGTCAGCCGCGGTTGACAGCTTAGTGGCGTACAGAAGCCCCATTGAGCCGGGGCCTATGACTGCTATTTTCATTGTTATGTCGTTTTTTCAGGTTTACATTTTGCTCAATTCCTCCAGGGCGATGTCCTCCTTCTGGTGCATCACTTTCTCGGTCTCGGGAGTCTTGTCGTTCTGTCCGGTCAGGTGCAGGACTCCGTGTATTATGACTCTCATCAGCTCGTTGTCGAAGGTCACGTTGAACTTCTCGGCATTGGACTTCACGGTATCGACGGAAATGAAGATGTCGCCGTTTATCTTGCCGTTCTCGGTGTAGTCGAATGTTATGATGTCGGTGTAATAGTCGTGCTGCAGGAACTGCCTGTTCACTTCCAGAATCTTCTCGTCCGAGCAGAAGATGTAGCAGATGTCGCCCACTTTGAAATCGTATCTTGCGGCGGTGGATTTAATCCATGCGTTTATCTTCTTGCGCAGGAACTTAGGACCGCTTTTGAGCGACGGGTCGGTTATGTATGAAATCATTTCGCTTAGAGTTTTATAGTCCGTAAAGTTAAATAATTATTCATTCGGTTATGTATTTTCAGATTTTTATTGCAGAAACAGGCAGCACGAGCCTTCCGAGTGGCATCATGGCGTTTATCAGGCAGATGGTGTCGTAGTTGTGCAGATGTTCAGGCTTTATGTCTATGGCACTCAGCAGTCCTTGGTCAATCAGGCTTTGCCTCATGGTTCCCGGTAGCAGTGGCTTGTCGGGAGTGAACCATCCGTGTTTGTTGTGCAGTGCTATGTTGCTGTACGAGGTGTCGGTCAGGCATCCGTTTCTTACGATTATCACTTCGTCGGAGTCTTGCGCCAGTTCTTTGAGTCGTGTGAGCGTGGTTCTGTCGGCGTACTTGTAAGAGTATTCGGCGTCATCGGCATTCACCAGTCGGAGGCTTCTTATGTCGCGTATCTTGTATTCGCTTTGTGTGATTTCGGATATGCCTTCGCCATTGTATTCGATGTGTATTTTGTATATGCCGTCTTGCGGCATTATGTGCGATAGCGCGGACTGCAGATTGATGTCGTTGTGCTCATTATGCCAGAAATGGCGCAAAGTGGCGTCAATGCGTTTCTGATGGTAGTTGAGGTTGTGCAGCTTGCCGTCCTCCATGCTTATGGCTTCGGTGAATGATATTTCTGTCATTTGTTGTTAGTGAATGGGTAAGTAAACTTTGTTGCAAATCTCGCTGTACTCGCTTTCCCAATGGCTTTGCGCGGTGATTCCTCCTCCAGCCTTATAGTGCAATGAGCCGTTATGTTTGTCTATTAGTCTTATCATGACTGCGCTGTTGAGCCGGTTGCCGTCCCATAGTCCCATGACTCCGGTGTAGAATCCGCGGTCGAAGTTCTCGGCTTTGGAGATTATTTCCAGCGTCTTTTTCTTTGGCGCGCCAGTGACCGACCCTGCTGGCAGCAGCGCGAACAGAATGTCACCCAAGTGGCTCCTGAAGTCGTCAGGCAGTTTGCCTTCTATCAGTGAGCTTGTCTGCCATAGCCCTGCGCCGTTATGCAGTTTCTCGGCGTATCTGTAGCGTGTCACATGGACGTCGGAAGCTATCATGCTCAGGTCGTTGCGTATGAGGTCCACAATGGTGGCGTGCTCGGCTTTCTCCTTCTCGTCGTCGAGCAGTGTCTGCAGCGCATTGTCGGTGTTGGCGGAGATTGTGCCTTTCATCGGGCGCGAAGCTATTGTGCCGTCTGGTGCTATGGTCACGAAAGTTTCTGGCGAGAAGCACACGAGACTGTCTTTAAGCCACAATTTGTATTTCGCTTTTGCCTTGTGGAATATGTCTTTCAGGTCGGTGCTCACATCCACAGGAATGCTTGCGCACAGATTGGTCAGATAGCTGTCGCCGCGTTTCAGATGGCTCATGACGGTGTCAAAACGTCTGCGGTAGTCTCCTTTGTCCTCGAATGCAGGGCGTATTGAAAGTGGCTCTGCCGTTGCATTGCGTTGTGGCAGTTCCGTGCAATTGCCTTCGCCTTCGAAAGAGTAAAGCACTTCGTCCGGGTCTATCGTGTCGCGTTCCCATACGATGCAGTTCTCGCATGTGTAGTCTATAAGAAAGAGGAACGGTTTGCCATCGTTGCCGAGCCTGTTCATCATGTCTTTTGCCTCGTCTCGTCTCATATTCTTCTTGTTGCGGTGTTCATTTGTCATCCGGTTATGTATTTGCCTCCCGGTATCTTTCTTATGGCGTAGATTATAACCCACGAAACCAGAGTCACCCCCAGCGTGAGCAGCGGAATCGAGATTATAGGGGCGCATATTCTCCAATAGATTTTCATGCTCCAGAGTACGGAAATGACCATGATGTGCAGCAGGTATATGCCGTAGGAACATTCTGATATAGAGTTTCTTATGTTTCTTGTTATTCTGCCGGCTTTGCTTTGCGCCTTGCTTATGTCGGTGCCAGCCACGATGACGAACACGGCTATGGTCTGCATCATTGTGTTTATGTGCATGTAGCCGAGCGCGGCCATATTCAGTTTGCCGAGCGACATCCTTGCGCAGACGGCGGCGCAGAACGCCACTGATGCCGCATACACCACGGCTGCCATTATCTTCCATTTCCTTAAATCACGCTTCTCCATGCCGTTCAGCAACGTCGAAAGCCGGTAGCCCAGTAGCATGTAGCCGAAGAAAGTCA
>JAGCQO010000218.1 GCA_017965125.1 Paludibacteraceae bacterium | reverse complement strand
TTCCCACTATTTCAAATTGTTTTGGATTATATTTGTCCAAAAAAGTAATCGGTACGCCCATTATACCATCATAATTCACCGGAATATCATTCGTCTTGTCAACATTGATTGCATTATAATTATCATAATGAGGATATTCGTCAGATGTGTATGATTTGATAAGTATCAAATCTTCGTGTCGCTTCTGTATTTCAAGATTTGTAAACCATGTAACGCCAGACACACGAATCATCCCCTCACGATGGTCACCTGCTGTCGCAGTATCTTCATACTTGCTTATGAAATGCCCTGCGCCAGCTTTAAATCCATACCCAAGCCATAACTTATTTTCTTTTATTAAAGGAAATATTTCTTTGTAAGTAATAGCATTTTGATGCCCTATAATCACAAACTTCTTATCGTACTTTATCAGCTGCGCTACATATTCACGAAAAAGCGAGAAAGGAGGATTTGTCACAACAATATCAGCTTCTTTCAACAATTCGATACATTCAGGCGAACGAAAATCACCATCGCCATTGAAATAATGAATACCAATCTCTTCCGGGTCCGGCACACGATTGCCATTGCGGTCGCCGTTATACTCGAGCCAAATGGCACGCTCGCTGTCGTTGCTGCTGAAAAGGTCACGTTCCTGGCTCTTGTAGCAAGTAGTTATGAGTTTTTTCAGTCCAAGTGCTTCGAAATTGTGACTGAAATAATGGAAGAAATTGCTGATGCGTGGGTCATCACAGTTGCATAGCACTACCTTGCCCTTAAAATGCTTTTTATAATGGCGTAATTCATTTTCAATATCCGAGAGTTCTGTATAAAACTCATCTTCCTTTGCCTTGATTGCTGCGTTCAAACTCTTATTCCCTGCCATAATGTGATTGATTAGCGCATTGACTACCAATCACAACAGGAAATAAGAAAGGCGTGAACCGACCTATCACGTTCAAGGAAAGCCTCGGAGCGAAACCCTTCACCACATAGATTAGCTCACACCTTTTGGAGTGCGAGCATTAACATCATTAGTGGTGATTGTCTGCCTATCAAGGCTTGCTTGAACTTATTCCCGATTTCAAAATCAGTTTCCGAGGCTTATTTTGAACGCGAAATAATAGCTAATGCTTTGGTTAATATGTTATGTTATAAAACTGTCTGTTTTGTCTTCTGTTTTTTGTTTACCCACAAATATAATGATAAACGAGGTACGGACACCAGGCTAACAGGAAAAAGGAGTTACAAATCGGCTTCATCGCATCTAAAAACAAACGTTACATAAAGCGGATGCGGCACGCCACATCCCTACTGCGCGCCATTGATTTTTTTTAAATATAGAAATCGATTCGGCACTTCGACTACGCTTGGTTAGTGAGCGAAGCCGAACTACTGTGACCGAATCGAAGCACGGCTTTTTTTAGTGTCCTGCGGACTGAAATATTTCAAATAAAAACAAATCGTTCAAGAATTACATTCTTTTTGATTTGTGTCAATTTTGTGGGATTTCTCGCGAAGCGACTAATATCGGCACTTCGACTACGCTCAGTGACCGAAAACTCAGCAACCGAAAAAAATATGACACACCACATCCCTACATTCGCGCCTAACAAGAATCACAATCTTGGCTTGACCAGATTTTTGGGCACAAAAAAAGAGGCTTACCGATTGGTAAGCCTCTTCTCGAGTGAACCGCCAGGGGATCGAACCCTGGACCCACAGATTAAGAGTCTGTTGCTCTACCAGCTGAGCTAGCGATTCATTTCCGATTTGCGATTGCAAAGGTACGGCATTTTTTGATATTACAAAACGAAAAAGTGATTTTTTTCATAATTTTTTCTTCGCATCAAATTAACCTGCTGACATACAAAAAGAAAAAGATATTTATAACTTTGCTATTAAATATACACATGACAAAATGTCACGACACGCGATACGGCACGATTTGTGCGATGCGTAAAAACAAACTAAAACAAAGGAGAGACATATTTATATGGAAAACTATCTGTCGAAAAATGTTCAGAACGCCTTGGGATACAGCCGCGAAGAAGCCGAAAGGCTCGGCAACCCGTACATAGGGCCGGAGCATCTGCTCTTAGGCTTGCTCAGAGACAACGGCGGCAAGGTGATTTCTCTGCTCAGAGAACTGAAAGTTGATATATTGAGACTCAAAGAAGAGATTGAAAACGACATAAGGACCGACTCGAAAGTCAACCAGTCGGACATTCCTCTGCTGAAAACCACTGAAAGAATACTGAAGCTGATATACCTTGAGGTGAGGTCGCTGCAGGACACTGAGGCTGACACCGAGCATCTGCTTTTGGCCATACTCAGAACCGACAACAACGTGGCCACCGACCATCTGAAAGCCTTCAACGTGGACTATGTGTCGGCACGAGACACTTTGGTGGAGCTGAGAAGGAAAGAGAACCACCTGAGGAACGGCGAGACACAGCAGCCTTCGACTTCGTTCGGAGAGGCAAGCAGCCCAAAGGCTTCGTTTGACATGAACGACGACGATGACGACGACTGGGGCAATGACAGAAACGGCCAGAACCCAGACCAGACACAGGCAAAATCGCCACACATGATAAGAATGTCGTCGGACACGCCTGTGCTTGACAACTTCGGCATAGACATGACAAAAGCCGCCGAGGAAGGCAGGCTGGACCCCGTCGTAGGCCGAGAGAAGGAAATCGAGAGAATAGCACAGATACTTAGCCGAAGAAAAAAGAACAACCCGATACTCATAGGTGAGCCGGGAGTCGGAAAATCGGCCATAGTGGAAGGCCTCGCACTGAGAATCGTGCAGCATAAGGTTTCGCACGTGCTGTTCGACAAGAGAATCGTGGCGCTCGACATGGCGGCTATCGTGGCCGGCACGAAGTACAGAGGTCAGTTCGAGGAAAGAATAAAGGCGATACTGAACGAGTTGCAGAAGAACCCGAACGTGATTCTCTTCATCGACGAGATACACACAATCGTGGGAGCTGGCAGCACATCGGGCTCGCTTGACGCTGCCAACATGCTGAAACCGGCTCTTGCCAGAGGTGAGGTGCAGTGCATCGGCGCGACGACGCTCGACGAATACCGCCAGAACATAGAAAAAGACGGCGCTTTGGAGAGACGTTTCCAGAGAGTAATCGTTGACCCGACGACAGCCGAGGAGACAACGCAGATACTGCAAAACATACAGTCGAAATACGAGAACCACCACAATGTGGTTTACACGCCAGATGCCATTAAGGCCTGTGTGCGCCTGACCGAGAGATACATCACCGACAGATGTTTCCCAGACAAGGCCATCGACGCATTAGACGAGGCCGGCTCGAGAGCACACATCATGAATGTGGCTGTGCCAGAGGAGATAGAGAACTTAGAGAAGAAGCTCGAGGAAGCCAAGGAAAAGAAGAAAAGCGCTGTGACGGCGCAGAACTTCGAGCTGGCAGCGAGCTTCAGAGACCAGGAGAAAGCTATAAGCGAGGACCTGAGCTTAGCCAAGAAGAACTGGGAGCTCGACATGGCGGAACACAAGGAGACCGTCGATGAAGACAAGGTGGCTGAAGTGGTCGCTATGATGTCCGGAGTGCCTGTGCAGAGAATAGCGCAGACCGAAGGCATGAGGCTGCTGCAGATGCCGCAAGTGCTGAAGTCGAAAGTCATAGGTCAGGACGACGCCATAGACAAGGTGGTGAAAGCCATACAAAGAAACAGAGTGGGACTGAAGGACCCAAACAAGCCTATCGGCTCATTCATATTCTTAGGACCTACGGGCGTGGGAAAGACCGAGCTCGCGAAACAGCTCGCGCAGTTCATGTTCGACTCGACAGACTCGATAATCAGGGTCGATATGAGCGAATACATGGAGAAGTTCAGCATCAGCCGACTGATAGGAGCGCCTCCGGGATATGTGCGATCTGAGGAAGGCGGACAATTGACCGAGAAAGTCAGGAGAAAGCCCTACTCCATCGTGCTGTTCGACGAGATAGAGAAAGCCCATCAGGACGTGTTCAACCTCTTGCTGCAGGTGCTCGACGAAGGCCGACTGACCGACGGACTCGGCAGAAGGGTCGATTTCAAGAACACAATTATAATAATGACATCGAACGTCGGAACACGCCAGCTGAAGGACTTCGGCAAGGGCGTCGGATTCGACAACAACTCATCTGACGACAAGTATGTCGGCGGCATAAACTCAGAGTACTCAAGAGGCATAATACAAAAAGCCCTCAACAGGACATTCCCACCAGAATTCCTGAACAGAGTCGATGACGTCATCATATTCGACCAGCTGTCTAAGCAGACCATCCTGTCTATCATCGACATAGAGATAGACAAGCTGCGCACAAGAGTCCAGGACCTCGGCTACGACTTCACAATCACAAGCGAGGCGAAGGAATTCATCGCAGAAAGAGGCTACGACGTGCAGTTCGGCGCGAGACCGCTCAAGAGAGCCGTGCAGAAATACATCGAGGACGAGCTGTCGGAGATCATAATCAAGGAAGGAATAAAAGAAGGTCAGACGATGAGCCTCGCCCTGGACAAAGAGGAGAAGAAAATCGTGCTTGACATCGAGAAAAAGAAAGCCACAAGGAAGAAAAAAGAGAAGAAAGACGACGACAAGAAGGAGAAATAATCACCTTCCTACATACAACGAAAGGCAACGGGAAAATCCGCTGCCTTTTGTGTTTTATGACCGGCACAAAAACAAACGAAAGCAAGCCGCGATAGTGAAAATCATAGATTTGAGTTATATTTGCAATAACACACATACACAAAAAAAGACATGGAAATAGAATTCACCATAAGACTGCTTGTCGCATCGCTCCTCGGAGCCATGATCGGACTGGACCGCGAATACAGGACGAAAGCGGCAGGTTTCCGCACCCACTTTCTCGTTGCGTTGGGCTCGGCTTTGTTCATGATTATCTCGGTACACGGCTTCGACTATCTGCCTAAAGACCAGATGACACTACGCATGGACCCAGCCAGAATCGCCGCTCAGGTGGTGACCGGAATCGGATTCATCGGCGCCGGCACTATCCTTCTGCACAAAAACGTCGTGCGTGGACTGACAACGGCCGCTGGACTTTGGGTCACGGCGGCAATCGGTATGGCGTGCGGTGTCGGAATGTTCGCGCTTGCGTCGGTCTGCACCATCTTAGTGATTATCTGCTTCGAGGCGTTCAACGGCCCTCTGAAGAAGATGCGCGACAAGCGAACCCAGCAACCCAACGACCCCGAAGATGACGATATTGACGAATAACAAAAACGCCTTCGTTTTGAAAACGAAGGCGTTTTTTTGTCCTATATCTTAGAAGAATCAATTGAACATGTTCTTCACTCTTCTTATGAATTCATCTTTGGCTGAAGATGTCGGCTTCACGTTGTCCGACTCCTGCAGTTTCTCGACCATCTTCTTTTCCTCGCGGTTCAGGCTTTCTGGGATGTAAACGGAAACGTTCACCAGCAAGTCGCCGGAGCCGTAGCCGTTGAGTATAGGCAATCCCTTGCCACGAAGGCGGAGCATCTTGCCCGGCTGTGTGCCAGCGGCAATCTTCATCTTCACCTTGCCGTCAACGGTAGGAATCTCGACGCTGCCTCCGAGTATGGCAGTAGGCAGGTCAAGCAAAAGGTTGTAAATCAGGTCGTTCTCATCGCGGATAAGTTCTGCGTGAGGCTCCTCTTGAATGAGCACAAGAAGGTCGCCATTCACACCGCCACGACGCGCGGCATTACCCTTGCCGCTGACGTTGAGCTGCATGCCGTCCGCTACTCCAGCCGGGATGCGGAATGAAACCTCCTCCTCGCCCAGCACTACGCCCTTGCCGTTGCAGTGAGGACATTTGTTCTTGATCATCTGACCCTCGCCGCCACAATTTGGGCAGACAGACTGCGTCTGCATGCGTCCGAGGATTGTGGACTGTATCTTGGTGACGTAGCCTGAGCCGTGGCATGTTGTACAAGTCTCCTTAGAGCCGTCGGCCGAGCCTGAGCCGTGGCAATGGTCACACTGCACGTACTTCTTTATCTTGATGCGCTTCTCGACGCCTGTGGCAATCTCCTTAAGAGACAGTTTCACCTTGACACGAAGGTCGGCGCCTCTGTTCACGCGGCTCGCTCTGGTACGTCCGCCTCCGAAGCCGCCAAACCCACCGAAGCCGCCTCCGAAATGTCCGCCGAAGATGTCGCCGAACTGGCTGAAGATGTCGTCCATAGAGCCGCTCCACTGGCCACCGCCTCCAGCTCCGCCGTTCACGCCGGCGTGTCCGAACTGGTCGTAGCGTTGACGCTTGTCGGGGTTGCTCAGCACCTCGTAAGCCTCAGCCGCCTCCTTGAACTTCTCCTCGGCTTCCTTGTCGCCTGGGTTCTTGTCCGGGTGGTACTGTATGGCCTTCTTTCTGTAAGCCTTTTTTATCTCGTCGGCGCTGGCGGTTTTGCTCACTCCCAGCACTTCATAGTAATCTCTTTTTGCCATAAAAAACCTCCTGAATCTTAATTACTGAGCGACAACGACTTTAGCATATCTTATCACCTTGTCGTTCAAGGTATAACCCTTTTGAACGCAGTCGATTATTTTGCCTTTCTGCTCCTCAGACTGAGCTGGAATCGCAGTGATTGCCTCATGGAAATCAGTGTCGAAAGTCTGGTCCTTGGTGTCAATCTCCTTCACGTTGTTCTGCTCCAGGAACTTAACGAACTTGTCATAAATAAGCATCAAGCCCTCCTTGATAGATTCAACATCAGACGCCTTCTCCGCAGCCTGGATTCCACGCTCGAAATCATCGACAAGAGGAATAATGTTCATGAAAACGCCTTCGCTCGCGCTTTTTATTATCTCTGCCTTTTCCTTGATTGTTCTCTTCTTGTAGTTCTCAAACTCCGCACGCAAACGAAGGTGAGCGTCCTGAATCTCCGAGATTTGCTTTTTCAACTGCTCCACTTCCGACTCTGCCGCAGCCTCATCCTGAGCCTCCGCAGCGCCCTCGGTTTCATTGCATTCATCATTCACATTAGTGTTCTCTAATGCCTCCTCTACTTCGTTCTCTTTTGTTTGTTCTTTCTTGTTACTCATTATATGATTGCTTTTAGATTGCGATTTTTAAGTCAAACTCGTATTCTGCAAAATGTTTGCCATTAGCAAAATGCCCATGGTATATGACAATTGCGTCAAAATCAAATGACTATTTGTCAGTAAAATTCTTCAGTCCGGCGTTCAGCCAGTCTATGAATTTCTCGATGTCCTCGTCGTAAGAGTAAGTCACGTTGAGCATATTTCCGTCGGTGTCGGTGAGCACATATAGCGGCTGTGTGTTGGCGTTATAACGCACACGCTCGAACCAGCTCCACTTCTCGCCCACGGTGGCTATCACCAACGAATCGCCGTTCTCCTCGACCTTGAGCGCCGACGGAAGCTCCTCGCGGTCATCGACATAAAGCCTGACGACAACGTACTTCGACATCGCCTCCTTGACCTTCTCGTCGGTCATGACCTTGCCCTCCATCTTGCGGCAGTTGACGCAGCCCCAGCCTGTGAAGTCGATGAAAACCGGCTTGTTACGCAGCTTCGCAGCCTCATAACCAGAGTCGAGGTCGGTGTAAACCTCAGCCTCCGACTCCATCGGCGGCATGAACGCTGAAACCTCCTTCAGATTGTTGCCGAAAAAGCCTGTGAACATGTAGCACGAGAAGCACAGGGACAAAATCAGGACGAACAAGTCGATGCCTCTGCCCCACTTCATATTTTGCAAATGCCTTTCTTTTATAACCTTACGGAGCATAATCACTGCCAACGCCAAGCCTATCACGCCCCACAGCGTAATCATCAGCCAACGAGGAAGGATGCCCCAGCCCATAGTCAAATCGGCCACAGAAAGGAACTTCAGCGCGAAAAGGCACTCCACTGCGGCAAGGAAATATTTGATGGTCTCCATCCATGAACCCGACTTTGGCAACGAGTTCATCCAACGAGGGAACATGGCGAAAACAGCGAACGGCAGCCCGATGGCAAGCGCGAAACCCGACATTCCAATCAGCGGATTGAGGATG